>JBFWON010000001.1:0-109169 GCA_050250515.1 Bdellovibrionales bacterium
GATTTTTCCTGGAAAGTTTTGCGTTTCTTGGTTCGGCCTACTTTTTGGGCCGTCGGTGCGTTAGCCGCACCGACGGCCCAAAAAGTAGTCCGAACCTAGAATGTAGCGCCGGTGGATTTGCCGCCCTCGCCGCCGAAGTCGAAACCGAAGGAGGCGTGAATGTTCGGGTCATCCGATCCCACCACTTGGACGTGCTCAAATCCTATACTCCAGCAATTTCCCGGTGGGCGTAGAATGATCTTGTACGTCCAAGATTGAACGGCAAACGTTTGCGCCAAGAAATCCACTTGGCCAGAGGCTTCAAGGTACGGAATTTTAACACCCGCCCCAAAACCAATGTTACGGGTTTGATCCGTCACGACGTAATCATCCGACAGAATAAAATTTCGTGTGTAGTTCACTTGGAAATAGTTTTTTGAGTTGGCCATAAACCGAACACGAGACGACCAGTTGGTGACTTTGGCGTAACCGTTGTAAGATGCGGTGGTGTTGGTTTCAAAGTGCTCGAAACGCGCGTCCAATAAGGCGTTGATCGAAGACCATGGATGGGGTGTGGGTGAGGTAGCCTCGCGAAAATCATAGGATTGGGAGAGCCGAAGGAGCACGGCCGTTCGGTAATCCGGCGAATTGTTTAGCCAGCTTTTTCGCGTGAACCGGTTAGTCAAACCAAAATCAACCACCTGTTTAAAGTAAGTGCGGTCGTTATAGTCAAACTGAAGTTTTGTGTTCGAATTGGTGACGTCGGCATCGGTCACGGGCTCATACTGACGGGAATACTGAAGTCCCTCATACGGTCCAAAGAAGGGATGGTTGGGATACTTCGCCCAAGGAATCTGCGCATAACGAAGCTCAGGCTCGATGGCGTGCTTCCAGCGATTGGAGCGGGGATCTTTGAGATCTCCAAACACACGGGTGAACTCGGTCTTAAAACTCAAATCGGTTTGCAAATATCGACGGGCCGCCACGGGCGAGAATCCGTTATCCTCTGCATTGTCCGTGGGATAAAATCGATATTGGGTCTCACGGAAGGCCAGGCTCGGCGTCACTTCAAATTTTTTATAAATCTGAAACGGATAGGAAAGCGTGGGCTTAATATCGAGCCTTTGTCCCGTTCGAAAGAGGTCATTGTTCGGGTCAAAGACTCCATCCCGAGGAATTTCGCCATTGGTCCCGACACCAGGGGAAATGGGGGCTCCTTTGGCAAGATCGTCGTAATTATGTTTCTCGCGCACGAAGCTGACGAAATCGGTATCCAACTTGAACAAGGGACCGTCTTCAAAAAGTTCTTGTTCTTTGACCGAATACTTGAGTTCTGGAATTCGGTGAACCGCATCGGCATTGTCACTCAACGGAAAGGTCTTGAGCAAATTCGTGTTCATAGTCGCTTCAGCGCTTAAGAAATGATTTTCTTTGGCTCGGCTGATGGACACTCGATTGAGCAACGACGGATCTCCGTGACCTTTGAGTTCTTTGGGAAATTCCCTGGGGTAGCGGAGATCGCTGACCAAATTCAGGTCAGCCCTCTGGACATAGTCATCGGGCATATCGAAGTAGTGATTGTAGGCCACAAACCAACGATTCGGTTTCGCGTCGGAGTTGAGATCTCTTAACGTGCGCTCAAAGGCTCGATCGGTTGACAGACTGGAGCGTAAGTTTCCGGCGGAGTTCTCGGCTAAGACATAGCGGTAGTCGGCCAGTCCCTTGACTCCTCTCTTATCCGCCCAAGTGCCGGCAAAAGTCAGATCGCGACTTCGATCGATCGCCCAAAAATAACTTTCGGTCAAAGCCACGCCGCCTTTTTTGGTCAGGTCCATGGTGGGAACAAGAAATCCCGATTGCCGGGCGCTTTTTAGTGGAACAATGATTCCAGGCAAAATTAAAATCGGCACCCCACCGATATAAAAAACCGGGCGACGAATTCGGGCATAGCCCCCAATTTCCGCGTCGATTCGTTTACCGGTAAAGCTCCATCCAGGAGGGCAGGTCTCGCAGGCCGTATACTTTCCGTTGGTCGCGATGTAGCGATTGACGTCGGTTTTTTCGACAACACTGCCCTCAAAGACCACCTGGCCTGATTGCACAAAACCGTTGTAGATGGTGCCAGTGTTTTGCCGATAATTGAAATCGATGCGATCGCCTTCAATGTAGATTTTCTCACTTTGCATGATGACGTTGCCCACGGCCGTGATCCTCTGGGCCTTCAGGTCGATCGTGGCCGAGTCACAACTGAGATGCTGGCCCTGAAACATGACTTGGACATGGCCTTCGAGTTTGACCACGCGCTTGTTGAGATCGCGCTCCATGCTGTCGGCGTTGATCAACACGCCATCGGCACTGGCTTGAGCGAGTGCCCTCGCGCCCACCAAAAACATCCACGTGAAAAGAAGTATTCGTATCCAAATCATTTCGTTTTCATTACGAAGACCCCGTCCCAATTGTCGTCGGGGGGCTCCGTAATATAGTCTTGGCACCGGCTGATGTAGAGTTTTGAAACTTCATCGGTGGGAACAATGTCCAAGGCCTTTGAAAAGCGAGAGAGTCCGTCCTGCCAAGCTTTTTGATGGTAGAATTCATAACCCTCTTGAAACCATTTGAGCATCTCATCCACTTTTGGATCCGAAATCTTACCTTCGGCCACCAACTCATAGATCTTCACCGGTAGATTCTTGCCCTTAACCCGCACCCAGTCTACCTCGCGGCACACAAAACTGTCTTTTACGTCGACGTATGTCATCTCACTGAGAATGATCCGCGTTCCGTACTGTTTGTTAATGCCTTCAAGCCGCGACGCAAGATTGACCGCATCGCCCATGACGGTATAGCTGCGCACAGTCTCAGAGCCCATGTTTCCGACGCTCACGTCGCCAGTGTTCAGGCCGATCCCGATATCAATAGTGGGTAGACCCTTTTTTTCATATTCTTGCTGCAGTTCGAAGAGTTTTTTGAGACTTAAAAGAGCGCAGCGGCAGGCGTATTTGGCGTGATCCGAGTAAGAGATGGGAGCTCCGAAGAAAGCCATGATCGCGTCACCCATGTATTTATCCAGTGTGCCGCGGTTTTTAAATACGATGTCGGTCATCGGAGTTAGATAGCTATTCAGGAGATCTGACAGGGCTCGGGGGTCGAGTTTCTCCGAAATTGTAGTGAAGCCCCGAACGTCCGAGAAAAACACAGTCAGGTTGGTCTTCTTACCACCCAGCTCGATATTCTTGGGATGGGCCAAAATCTCTTCCACAATAGCGGGGGACACGTACTTTTGGAAAGTCTGGCGCAGTTCCTTTTTCCCGCGTTCTTCGGTTAGGTAACGATAGAAGGTGAGGGCCATATACAAGAAGGAGATCAAAAAGAGTGGCCATACAATGGCGACTACATACCCTTTGCCGAAGATAAAATACTTATCGAAATAATAGGTGCCGGCCAAACTTCCTGCGGTGATGATCAAGCCCCAAAGGGCGCCCACGTTCGTCAAGGCGACCGCGAGTAGAAAACCGACACAGGCCAGGACAACGGGCATCTTGACCCGCTCATCCGGATACGGCTTTAAGAAATTGCGATGGATCATGTTGTCGATCGCGTTCAAATGAGTTTCAGCCCCTGGATAGTTTTCTTCAAACGGAGTCACTCGAAGATCGTAAATACCTGTGGCGGTCGCTCCGACGACAAAGATTTTGTCCTTGATAAATTCGGCTTTGTTAACCTTGCGTTTTTGCTTGCGCCATCTTTTGGCCTCTGGGTCCCATTGACGTTGTTCAATTTCCGCATCAACAGAGTCGGAGACTAAGTCGGCGAAGCTGAGGTAGGGGTACATCATTTGCGGACCGGCATAGTTCAGCATCAGCCGGCCTTTGCCATCGGTCGGGATTTCAAAGACTTTGTCTCCAGTCTCGTTGCTGTTGACGTCCATTTCCTGCACTTCTTTTTTAAAGGAAACGTCTGAATAAGTGAGCTTCGGCAACACATTGTAGTCATTGGCCACCAGAAACGCTTTGAGGCTCAGAGCTGGGAAATAATTTTGCCCTGTGCGAACCAACAAGGCCTTGCGGCGAATCGTGCCATCGGGATCTTGTTCGGTATTGAAGTAACCTGTGTGCTTGGTGCCTTTTGCAATCTCAGGAGTGTTGAGTGTCCAAGTGAATGCATGCAACATGGAATTCTTTCGGGTGTTTTCTTTGTAGTTGTCCAGCCATTCATCGTAGGACTTAAACTTGAATTCAGTCGGGTTTTCATTTTTTAGGACGACATCTTGCCACTGGGCATTTAGCTCATCTCTAAAATCGTCCAACATGGTTCCGCAAGTTTCGCGAAGGTCCATCTGAACTCGCTCTTCGATTAAAACCTCTTCTTGTCGATTTTTAGGTTTGCCTGATTTCTCTCTTACAGCCGCCGCTCGCTGAGCCAGAACACCATCGCGAAAGAACTCGGTCAGAACCCCTGGGACATAAGGTAAGAAAGGATCAATGGGCGAGACAAGAACCTCTTCTTGGTCCCATTGTTTGGCGGCGGGACTCATCTTGAAAATTAAGTCCAGACAAAAGTCCATATATCCTTCCCAGTCTGGATCATCTTTTATGTCATTTGAGAACGCGCCTGCCACGATCTTATCCGAGTACTTGGCGAAGGCTTCGCCTAATTTTTTGTCATTGTCGAGGTCAGGGACTAATGCACTGACCACTCCTTCAAATTCAGAGGTAGAGCGATTGGATAGTTCAGCCTGTTTCAAGACCTCCATAGCAGGATTTTGTGATGGTTCGGCAAAACTCATATCGAAGGCTAGGAGTTTGGCGCCATTTTGAAAGGCGTTGTCGACCGCCTTGGCCAACACGGTTCGAGGCCAGGGCCAACGCCCGATGGTGGCGAGAGATCTTTCATCTACGGTGAGTAACGCCAGATTGGGGTCGACCGCGCGAGGTCCTCGAATCTGCAGTCTTGCATCCACCGTTTTTTGGTGAAGAGTAATCAACCATTCGGCCAGGTTCAGACCTTCGCCCGCCGATTTCGGATTGTTTACGATCGTATAAAACTGAATCGTGTAAAACACGGCCAGCATGGTGATGTAAAATCCCACGGCCATAGGACTGATCAAAAAGCTGAGGAATTTTTTGCCCAGTTGCTTCATCATATGGTGCCCACCCGGTGAATAGTGAATAGGATACGGCATTCATCTCTGGACCACAACTCTCGACTGGAGGCGAGTGCCATCTCGCCAGGCAATGAACTACACTGATCAGGTAGCAAGGAGTACCTAATGGAAGCAAAGTTTGCGATCTGCGAGGGTGTGGTGGTCGTTGAGCTTAAAGGTCGCCTGGATTTTGAAACGACCGAACCCTTTCGTAAAACTTGTTTGGAACGCTTGGTGCGCGAGAAAGTGGTCTTCGATCTGAAACAATTGAATTTCGTAGGCTCACTGGGCCTCAAGGACTTTGTTGAGACTCTGGAACACATGATGCACAATTCGCCCGTAGGCGTCCGATTTTGCGGAGTAGGATCTGAGTTTCGTCGGCTTTTTGAAGCCAGCGGTCTCGCCGGCTACGAATTTTTCGACAATCGAGAAAAGGCTATTCAGAGTTTTTTGAATTCTTAAGCATTGCAATCTCAAGCTCTAAGGTTTTGATTCGTTCCGCGGATGTGAACTTTTCCTGTTCCATTTGGGCGCGAATCTCGACGACCTCTTTGCGTTGCTGATTGAGTGTCACACTCATCGTCTGATTGAGTTTTTGTAAACCTTGATTCTTCGCCTCGGACCGTTCGAGTTCCTTTTGCTTGTGATTCCACAGAGCCTGTAGAGACTCCACTTGTTCAATCAGATTATGGTTACGTTCGGTCAAATGGGGTAGATCGTGCTGGAGACGACCGATGGTCTGCTGTTGGTCTTCTCGTTCGACTAGAAGTTCTTTGACCTGAGCCCTTAAGCTCGTAACCTCTTGCTGAAGATTTCCTAGGGTGGTCTCAAGATCGCCTTGGTTTTGCTCGTGCTGTCGTCTCTCAGCCACCATTTGATTTTGTAGGTCAATGGTTTCTTGATAGAGCTTGTCGCGTTCCTGCGCTTTGATTTTGGTCTCTTGAAATTCTTTTTGGGCTTCGAGCAGCTCTCGTCGGGCTTCCGCTAGTCGAGCCTCATAGTTGGCGACCAATTGGCTATGTTGCACGGCCAACTCTTTTTTGAGGATAATGAGTTCGCTCTCAAATCGGCTGGCTTTTTTCGCGCCGTTTTGAACGCCTGGTGCTGCTTTTCGAATACGAGCTCGGTATCTCTCCAAGCGAACCAGTCGCGTCTTCAAAGCTTTGGCTTCGTTGTATAGATCGGTGTAAAGATCTTCCAGTTTTTCCGCTCGGCGAGAGACTTCTTGATTTTCTTCATAGAGTCTCACGCTTCGTCCGGTGGCGGCCTGATCCTTCTGTTGAAGGATTAGCAGTTGTTCCTTCACGGTTTCAAAGCGGGCCCGATAGGTCTTTCGCTCCTCCTCAAAGGTCACCAGCTGGTCTTCCATTTGGCTCACGCGTCTGAGCGCTACTGAAAGCCGGGCCATCAAATCTTCGTTTTGTGAAATCAGATTTTCAATGGTGGAGGACTTCAGTGCCTTCGGCGAAATTTCGTCAAAATCGATTCCCTTCGGAATTTGCGAAGGAATGGGGATGTTTTTGACTTTTTCATCCACAGTTTTGGCGTGGACCGGTCCAGCCGTAACTTGACCTGAGGGATGGAAAGATCCTTTTTCCATGACGGGCTCCTCTTTTACGGGGCCGACCATGGCCCCTTTAAAGTGTCTCAATGAGAGCCACTTCCTGTCAAAAATTGGGCAATCGTCTGTAGCGCAAAGCGTAATCTCTCTAGACTTTAGTCAAAAATTCCGATGGGAAGAGTATGGAAGCTAAGACTCTTTCGGTCCTTGAACATGCGCATATGAACGAGATGCAGGCAGACCTGCAGCGCAAACTTCAAGAGTCCCAACGCACGGACCTAACTCGTGGGGATAGTCTGAGGAAGTTGGTTCTAGGCCCGGTCGTCGCGCAAAATTACGAGTCAGCGAACGACATGCTGGAAGCCTATTTGCACGATCGAAATGAGTATCCGGCCTTCCAGTCGCGAGTTGAGCGACACGTCCAACACTGCCGCGAACTCATTCAGGCCATCAATACGAAGCGGAATTTCCCAGGTTTGGCAACGCTCTCGCTCTCTAAACAGCAAGAGATTCACGAGAAAGTCTTAGAGCATTTCGAAGAGTTGAAATCCGTGCTTCGGCACGTAGAGAAGATTGAGCGAGATCATCGACTGACCGACATTCGCTCAACGGTCTGGGTGCTTCAGTCGATTTGCTACACAGCTTTGGCCGTCACTGTGGCGGCCTTTGTCGTTGATTTAAAGGCCGGATTGCTCTCGTCGCTATTCTATTCGGTCAATCATCTGTTGGATGAAGCCGGAACCTGGATAGTTAGTTTGCTTCCGATGTAATTAGCGGTTTTTATTGGCCAAAGATTTTTCGCGGGCCTGCTGAAGCAGCGGCACCATGATGCGACCAAGCATTTTACCTTCGGCGAACAAGGTGGGCGTGCCTCGAATGTTCACCAGGTCACCTTGTTTGGCTTGGGCTTGAACAGCCTCGGTCGTGGCCGAGTCACCTAGGCAAACCTGAATAGATTCCCAATTCATACCTAAATCGGCAAATTTCTTCGAGAGAAGAACATCGAGTTCTCCCACGCTGCCCATTTGCCTGGTTTCGTCTTGCACTTCGAACATCATGTCGTGGGCTTCCCAGCCTTTACTCTCTTTATCCGCACAAATAAGGGCGGCGGCCAGTCGGCACGATATTCCATCGGAGTGATCCATTTTGGGGTTACAAGATCCATCTAACGGAAACGAATAAAACTCAAATCGAACATCCGGATTGGCATTGACGAAAGCGTGCAGCGAGTAGCTGGCATGTTTACAGTGGGGGCAGCGGAAGTCGGCGAATTCTACTAATGTTAGAGAGGCTTTTTCTGCCGCAGGGCCTTTGACCAAGCTCGGTTTAGCGACAAAATCGAATTTTGGTGAAGATTCCCAATCTCGGAGGCTCTCTTCGACCATTGCATTCACTTTGCCACTGTCCAAATTGTCCAAAAACACACTGTGCAACAAAAAGGCGAGGACCGGAATGGACGCAAAAGAAATCACCACTCCTCGATTCTCTGACCAAAGATGTGGGAGATCTGAGCCTATATTAGACCAAAAAGGTTCTCTTAATATCTTTCGATAAGAGAAGAATATGATCAAGCTGAGAATATAGAGCGAAATGCAAAAAACGCAGTAGCTGTTCATCAAGAGGAGCGAGATGGCGCCCATTATCACCGAGGCAATGACCGTTCCTCCCGACAGTAAGGTGGTCCATCGGCGCAAGCGCTCTGGATGCTCCGTCCACTCCAGCCAACTCATTAGAATAAGTCCGAACAAGATCGCGTTGGTCACCGTTCCCCAAACGGCCATAGGAATTCCAAATAAGGCGGAAAATTTTGATGCGGCAACATCATCGCAATTGAAGACTTTGTTCAGGTTGCACAAAGATTGGCCAGACGCAATACCCAGTTTGAGCGGGTAGTAATGCATGGCTAGGTACAAATGCATCGCCACGGACAAAAAACAACCCATCAACGCGATTTGTATCCTAGTTCTCATCTTGGCCATTAGACCCTGTTTTTGGTCTTCAGGCAATGCTTGATTTCGAGGGTCGCCATTGTAACCTTGAAGGCGAAATGATTGATCAAAGGGATTGGATCCGATCTAGAAAAATCCTGTTGGACCAGGTCAAAGCGCAGGTCCAACTTCGCTTGGGCCCGGCCACTCCGTCCTTAAAGCGGTATGCCCGAGACCTCGAGCGGGAGTTCGGTCGGGGCTGGCGGCCGGCTTCGGCCCATCAAGTTTTTCAGGCGCTGCAATCGAGTCGTGTCGTGCTCGGGGGCGATTTTCATGCCTATGCGCAGTCGCAGCGGGCTCACCTTCGCTTGCTTCGTGCCCTTGCTGAAACGCGACCGTTGGTTTTGGTCTTGGAGGCTTTTCCTCAATCCGCCAATGCGGACTTGAAAGCCTTTTTGCGTGGTCAGCTGAGCGAGTCGAGGCTTTTGGCCAAAGTGGCGTGGGATAAAAATTGGGGATTTCCATGGGAGAATTACCGGCCATTGGTCCTCTGGGCAAAGGCCCATCGAATCCCAGTTTTAGGATTGCGTGGCCGTGGTGAAAATCTGGCTCGGCGAGATCAGCAAATGAGCCAAGCCGTTATTGAGTACCATAAATCATGGCCAGACCACCTTTTCTATTGTGTGGTTGGGGAATGGCATTTAGCAGAATCTCACATGCCGCGTATTTTGCGTCGGCATTTTTCTGAGCGAGGCGATCTTTTGGTTATGTTTCAAGATGTCGAGCGTCTGTTTTTTCAGAGACATCGACAGGCCCATATGACCCGCACCGAGTATTTGCGCGCGGCTCGGGATCGCTATTGCATGATGGTTTCGCCGCCGTGGATGAAGTGGCAAAGTTATCTGATGTATTTGGAGCATACTTACGACCGGGACCTAGAAGAGGATTTGGTGGTCGAATACACGGATCATGTCGCCAGTTTGGTTCAAATTTTGGCTCGCGATTTACGAGTGAAAGCGAGTGCCGCCAAACTTCAGGTTTATGGTCCCAATTCTCGCCTGCCGATTCGTGCCCTGCGTTCGGGATTGTCAAAGAAGACAGAAAAAGGGCTACTTTACTACCTCGAGCATGAGCTCAATTTTTTCTTGTCAGAAAAAGACTTCCTGTTCCTGGCTCGACCGACAATCAATAGCGCCGCCACTCTTGCGGGACAGTTCCTCCACGCCCAGTTGAGTCATCGGACCCAAAGTCTGTCGCGTATGCCTGCCCAATTTAAGGCCTTGATATGGGTAGAGGCGGTGGGGTTCTTCTTTAGCAAATCGATCAATCCCAAGCGAAAGGCGGAGTCGTGGGATACATTACGGCATCGATTGCAATCTTCGAGTCCAAAAGACAAAGGACAGGACGCCCTGCTTCTGGCTTTGGATCAAAGGCTGTCGGATATGGCTTGGAGTCTCCATGGAAAACGGCGCAAGGCTCGCGTTCGAACGCGCAATTTGGGGGCTTATTTAGAAGCCGCTCGTCTGGTGGGCCAAATGGTCGGTGAGAAGCTCTTTCAAGGCGTTCGATCGGGTCGAATCCGCCGGGTTGAGCTGATGCGCTTACTGCGAATGCCCGTGGGACAAGAGGATTTCGATGCCCGCTATCGTGAAATCATTGAGTCCATCGATCGGGGATATCGGCAATGAACGATCAGTATTTTTACCAGATAGATGGTCAAACGGTAGGGCCGGTGGCGCGCGATGAGATTCGGGATCAATTGCGTGCCGGGCGGATTCGCGTCTATGATCTGGTTTATCGAGAAGGTGATCCCTCGTGGCGAATGCTCTTGGAATTTAGTGATTTCAAGCAGGATCTGAAGGAATCTCATAAGGCGGCTTTTGTCGAGCGCCCTTGGGTTTGTTTGGTTCGTGGAGACAGCGAGGAGTACGAGTTCTCGACAAAAGGTCCTTTCTCACAATCTGAAATTCAAGACGCCGTCATTACCGGCGAGATCCAGTACACCGACTATGTTTGGCGCAGTGGTTTTTCGAATTGGCAGCGGATTGGACTCATTGAAGAATTCAACCCTCGTCTAAGGGCCCCATCGCCGTCGGTGGAACCAATGGAGCCGGCCGAAGATCTTTTGAAAAACGTCGTGGAAATGAAGCGGCCCACGATTCCAGAGCCTGAGTTGCCGCCACCGGGCGCGATCCCACTCGACACACAGGAAGACGAGAGTACGACGCCACCACCGATTATCCCGCGGGTCCGGCCGACGAGCCGAACGTCCTCGGGCTCGACGCTTCTTCCGCGTAAGTCCAAACGAAAAAAAGTGTCCTGGTTGGATTGGGGAATTGTCGGAATCATTCTTGTGATCCTTGGTAGTGTAGGATGGGTGCTAGCCCGTAACATCAAGAGACGCCAGGGGTTGGAGGCGCCCGTTACGACTGTTGTGGAAACCGTCCCTCCCGAGGCCGATGCCCAAGAAGGATATGAGTCCGAGCCCGATGATAAGACCGATAAAGAGGCGGATGAGGACGCAGGCGAAACGCTAGAACCGCCAACCCCTGAACAAAAAACCGCAGCGGCGCCGCCCCCTAAGCCAGCCGTGAAAGTCGTGAAGCCGCCGACACAGTTGTTTTTGGCGGTGCAGACTCGATCGCAAAATCGGGCCCGTATTGAACTTAGAACGAACGCCAGTGAAGGTTTTACGGTTACGGTGCAGGTGATCGGTTTGCCCGGTCAGGTGTCAACGGGAGCCTCGTTTTACAAGTACCTTCGGCTATCGGCGACGGGCGACTATCGAAAGCCCATTGATCTTTCGAAACTGAAGCTACCCATGGGACGGTTCATCGTGCGGGCCACCAGTGGAGATTTAAAGAAGGAAGCACGTTTGAACATAGGCTTGGCCAACAGCCAGACCAAGGCCACCATTCAGCGTATGCGCAAGCTCTATGCCTACGCGATCTGGCGGGATCGTCAGCACTTATTCGCACTAGCTAAAACCGTGCATGAGCGAATGACTGGGTCGGCTGGCCAAAAACTGAGTCTCAAAGGGTTAGAGAGTTTGCGTGACGTGAAGCTCAGTCGTGGCCATCGGCTGATTTTGATTGAGGACTGGTTTGAGCTAAAATCGATTGTTGACGATGCGGCCAAGAAGGTGACTCCATCCCTGCTTTCCAGAGCTAAGCGCCTGAGGGACCGGATGGCGAACTTTTCCATTTGGAAATAAATTGTTCGAAGCGCCTAAATACGGTATTTTGCCCAGTCTATGTTGGATTTATTGCGGCAAACCATTAGTCAATTCGCGGGCCCTGAACTCAAGCGGGAGGCAGCGGACCTCGAACGGCTGTTAGAGTCTCCCAAACAGACTGGGCATGGGCAACTTGCGCTTCCAGTTTTTGCTTGGGCCAAAGAAGCCAAAATGCCGCCACCTGAGCTGGCCAAGCAGATGGCCGCTCGCTTGATGGCAATCAAGCCCAATGAAATCGAAAAAATCACGCCCGTTAGTGGGTTTGTTAATTTCGATTTCTCGCCGGTCTATTTGCAGTCTGTCGTCGCGAAGTCGGTGTTGGCTGAGCGCGGGCGCGTGGGCTACGGCACCGCCGGCCGCGGCCAAAAGTTAGTGATCGATTTCTGTTCGCCGAATGTGGCTAAGCCCATGCATGTGGGCCATTTGCGGGCCGCGGTTATCGGCCAGGCCATTGTGAATTTGGCCAAGGCGCAAGGCTATGATGTTGTGGGACTCAATCATTTAGGTGATTGGGGTGTGCAATTTGGCAAGCTGGCCTGGGCCTATCAGCACTGGGGTCATGAATACCCGTTTGCCGAAAAACCATTTGAGTCGCTTTATGATTTGTACGTGCGTTTCCATGAAGCGGCCGAGAAGGATGCGGCTCTCGAAGCCGAAGGGTCCAAAATATTTCGTAGATTGGAAGAAGGGGATCCAGAAATTGGAAAGATTTGGCAAACCTTTGTGACCATTTCTCTGACCGAATACCAAAGGATTTGGGATCGATTGGGAATTCGTCATGATTTGGTACGAGGTGAATCTTTTTACAACGATCGGCTGAAAGCGGTAGAAGAGGATCTTGAGAAGAAGAACCTTATGGAAGCCTCAGATGGCGCGATGGTGGTTCGCTTGGACGACGACGGAATGCCCCCTTGCCTGATTCGTAAATCGGATGGGGCGTCGCTTTACGCGACTCGAGATTTGGCCAGTGCGATTTATCGAAAAGAGGAACTTAAAGCGGATCTCAATTTGTACGTGGTGGGGGTCGATCAAACATTGCATTTTCGTCAGGTTTTTCGAGTGCTTGAAAAAATGGGCTATGATTGGGCGAAGGATTGTCACCACGTCGCCTTCGGTATGTATCGATTTAAAGATGGCAAGATCTCTACGCGCAAGGGAAATACGATCTTTTTAGAAGATGTCCTAAGCAAAGCCGTCGAGCTTGTTCGAGGAATTATCGCGAGTAAGAATCCGGATTTAGAAAATGCGGATCAGGTCGCCGAAATGGTGGGAGTGGGTGCCATCGTCTTTAATGATTTGGTCAATGATCGAGTCAAAAATGTTGAATTCGATTGGGATCGAGTTTTGGATTTCGAAGGCGATTCGGGTCCCTACGTACAGTATTGCGGCGTTCGATGTAAGAGCCTGGCTCGAAAGTATGGCAAGCCCATTCGTGGGGAGTTTGCCGCGGTTCTCTCATCGGAGCAGGAAAAAGAGCTGATGCGATTTATTCTGAGCTACGAGGATGTTTTGCGCCATTCCTTTCGAATGTTTAAACCCCACGTCTTGGCCGGCTACTTGTTAGAAGTCTGTCGCAGATTCAATGCCTTCTACACCCATTGCCGCATTTTGGGCGAAGGTGAAGAAATCCAGTCTTCCCGCATGACTTTGGTCGAAGCGACCCGGGTCATTCTGGAGGAAGGTCTAGGCCACCTTGGTATTCGTGTTCCGGAATCTATGTAAATCATCTTAAGTCACCTGGGCCTTTCGACCGATGAGAGAAGGGTATGAATTTAGGCCCTTTTGTGTCTTTCTGCTTGGTTATGACTCTTGGTTGGATGCAGCTCTACTCATCCGTTCGGGTGTCGTACAATGGTTTGCGCGAGTATCAAGTCGAAATCAAGCAGCTGCATCACGAACTCAAACAAGCCGAAATTGCGAAGGAAATTGAATCCGAGCATTTTTTGGAGTTTCGCCAGTACGTGGCGACTCTGATGCCCGAGGTTCTCAAGCAAAGAGGGCAAGGGGAGCAAGGCTACCCACTGCGGAGTCTGGCTTCGACCATTGCGAAGACCGAAAACGAAACTCTGCGCCAGGCCGTGGCGAAGTCAGTGTTTGAGAGAGGAAAAGATCTTTTCCGCAAAAAAGAATATGCCAAGGCAAAGAAAGAATTCAAACGCCTCATCAAAGATTTTGGCTTTTCACCCTACATCGCCGAAAGCTATTTTCTCTTGGCCGAAACTTACTTTCAAGACGATGAGTTTGAGGATTGTGTCTCGACCATTCAGCAAATGATCGAACTGTTTCCCAGTCATGAGCTGACAGGTTTTGCAATGGTCCGTCTTGGTCGAGTTTTCGAAATTCAAAATCGACCGGAAGAGGCGGTCGACATCTACAAGACTGTCATTCGCTCATTCCCTCAAAGAGATGTGGCAGGTCAGGCAAAAAACAGCCTGCGGGGAATGACTCTGTGAGCGACGTTTTGCGCTTTTTATTTCTGGCAGGCCTATTCTTTTTAGATGTTCATGTTCGGGCGTCGACCAAGGTGATTGCGGCCGAGGACGCCCGCAAAGTCACGGTGCAAGAGGACGCGCGCACGGTGGTTTTAGGCCGAAAAGGACTTTTAGAACAAAGGGATGAGCACACTTGGCATCTCGTCCGCGGAACGCTTTATGCGGAGGCGACAGCGGACGAAAGATTTGAAACTCCGTTTATGGTGGCCCGCTGCCAGGACCGATGTCAGATCTTGATGGAGCGTCATGAGGATGCGGTACAGGTCTCCTGTCTGTCTGGGACTTTGCAAGTGGTGCCTGTAGGTGACATCAAGCCAAGTCAACTGGAAGCTGGTCTTGGGGCTCGCTTTGGGCGAGTGGGTCCTGACGGCAAATCGATCTCGGAGATCCCTCAGAGCCTCCCATGGGACAAAACAGTGAGGTCATGGGCCGTTCTTTGGCCTGGCGATTTGCGCGAGTTTAAGACCACCTTGTTGGAGTTTCGAAAAACCTGGCAGGACGGTGTGGAGCGGGCCAGTCTACTTCATTCAAGCAAAGCGGATCGAGCCATAGCCTCCGAGCAAGAGCGATTGCGAAGGATGGAAGTCCTGCGCGGTCAACGCGAACGCGAAGATGCAAAGCTGAGAGCGCTTTTTCGCGAAAAGGCCTGGGTCAACCCTTAGTAGGGTCTCGACCTTCCAAAGACCAGAGCCATGTGAATTCAAGGCGATCAATCTCCTTTCATGATAATCTAGATATGAGTTCTCAGGAGGAGAATATGTCTTCAGTAGGAAGCTCAGATTCAAGCAATCGACAAGATGAGACCATTCGTCGCAACCGCGAAGAATATCGCCAAAACGAAAGCGAAGCGATCAAGAAGCACCAGAAAGAACTGCGACGGCTAAATGAAAAGCACTACGCCGAAATGGAAAAGCTCAAAGAGTCGCACAACGAACAAATGAAAAGTATGCGAGGAGCTTCCCGCGAAGCGATCTCGGAGCGTGATATGCGCTATCAACAAGAAATCGAGGATTTGCGACAGATGCATAGAAAGCAATTGCAGAATTTTGCGGATGAGTCCAGAACCCGCGAGGAGAATCTGCAAAAGGCCACCAAGTCGGACCAAACACAACAGAAGGACCAGTCCGACTCTCGCTTTCAGAAATTAAATGAAGACTATGCCACTAGTCGTGCCGATCAGGAGAAGCGCTTTCAAGAGGCACTTCAGTTGACGAGAGAGGATCAGGCTCGAGCCCTTGAAGCCAATCGAAAATCGCAAGAGGCTTATCACCAACGCGAGGTCGGAGCCGTCAAGGATGAGCGAAACAAGACCGTTTCAAATCTGCAAAATCAATACCGCACATACCGAGATGACGCCGAAAAACGGATTAAGGGCCAAGAGGTCAAGCACATGCAAGAGAACCAACGGTCCTCGGCCAATCTAGTGCGGGCCGTACAGCGCGAGAGGGTGAATCGCGTTCAGGGAGAGGAAATTCTGCGAGATGGTTTTGAAGACGGTTTAGCCAGCACAAGAGACCGATTCGAGCGAGCAAGAGAGAAGGATAGAGAAGCCAATTCAATGGTTCGAGATCAGCTCAAAACTTCGGTGAATGACCGCGTGGATGGTCAGGTCCATCGGCTGGAAAACGAGAATGAGGATTTGAAGGATCTCAACATTCGCCGTGAGCTGGAGCTAAAAAACAAGCAAAAGCGAGAATTGGATAATTTGAAGCGAGCCTTTATGGCCAACCTTGAGAACATGGAGGATCAGCGCAATGAAGCGGTCCGCCAGTCCAATGATCGATCGAGGGATGATGTCCTAAGCGTACGCAAGGACATGGGCAAGCAGTTGATGGACACCAATCGTTTCTATCGGGAGCGGATGGAAGATCAAAATCGGATCAATCGCACCGCCTATGAAAACATAGTGGACGATTTCAAGAATCGAAATGATCACACTAAAAATCAGGCCGATCAGCGTGTCATGAAGTTGTATGAGGAGACTGAGGGGCAAAAGGTAAGAATGATCGAGCAACAGGCCGAAATGCACGAGGCCAGCCAACGCCAAAAGCAAGATGAGATCAAACAGGTGGCGCAGATCAAAGATGAGGAGAAGAATCAGGCGATTCAGCGAATGAAGGATCAATTGCAAAAACAAGAGTTGCAACATAGCGATAAGATGAATCAAACTGTCTCTAAGTACGAGAAGCAGATCCAAATGCTCAAGGATCAGATGGTTCGTGACAAAAGAGCCAACGAGGAGTACATGCGGCGGACTGTCGAAGCGATTCAACGAAATCATAAGATGGAGATGGACCAGCTTCAGGCTCGCAACATGGATCAAATGCGCCAATCCCAGGTGAGACATGATCAGGAAGTGTCGACCATGAATAAGCGGCATGAGCAGAAATTGGATCAAGTTTTGACTGAGGTAAAGAAGACCTAAATTATGTTAAGCTCGCGACGCGTGAAAATCGTGGCCACCATCGGGCCCGCCACGCAGAAAATTGAAGATCTAGAACGCGCATTACTTGCTGGCATGAATGTGGCTCGCGTGAATTTCTCCCACGGCACCCATGAGGTCCATTCGGGTGTGATTGATGGGATTCGTTCCCTTTCGGCCAAGTGGAAGGCTCCAGTCGCAGTTCTGCAGGATCTTCAGGGTCCCAAAATTCGCGTGGGTCGATTTGAGAGTGGCTCAATTGAGCTTGGCGAAGGTCGGCGTGTTTTTATCACCACTCAAGACGTCAAGGGGACTCAAGATCTTATTCCAACAGATTTTAAAGAGTTCGTTTCGACAGTTCAAGAGGGTCAGAAGGTTTTGCTAGATGATGGCCTAATCGAACTTAGGGTGGTAGCCAAGTCTGGCAACCAGGTCGAATGCGAAGTGGTCTATGGGGGCGTTCTCAAAGATCGAAAGGGAATGAATATCCCGGGAGCGAAGCTTCCCATCGATGCCTTAACCGAAAAGGACCTCAAAGACTTGCGTTTCGGATTAGAGAAGGGCGTGGACTACGTCGCCTTAAGTTTTGTTAGACAAGGCTCAGATATAATTAAACTCAGACAGCTGATCGATGACAAGCGGCCTGGGACTCGAATCATCGCCAAGATCGAGATGCTCGAAGCTTTGCAGAATCTGGAAGAGATCATTCAACTCAGTGACGCAGTCATGGTCGCCCGCGGGGATCTGGCTATTGAAGTAGGTCAATCCCAACTTCCAGCCGTGCAAAAGAAGATCATCCGCATGGCGAATGCCTTTAATAAGCCAGTTATCACTGCGACACAAATGTTAGATAGCATGGTCGAGAATCCGCGCCCCACCCGGGCAGAGATTACAGATGTGGCCAATGCGGTGATTGATGGGTCTGATGCTCTTATGCTCTCAGCGGAGTCGGCGAGTGGAAAGTATCCCTTTAAATGCATCCAGACTATGCATGAGATCGTGACAGAAGTGGAGAAGTCCGCCGATCTTTACTACCAGATTTCTCTCGAAGATGAATTCTTGCATGTGCCCGACGCTATCGCCATGGCGGCCGTGTTAACCGCAATGAAGGCTCGTGCGAAGGCCATTGTTTGCCTCACTTCGTCCGGTAAAACCGCGACACTTATTGCAGGTAGCCGTCCTCGGATGCCCATTGTAGCAGTCACCCATCAGATGGAGGCATTGAACCGTCTCGAGCTGGTTTGGGGAATTCAAACTCACAGCATTCTTCCTTACAACTCGAGTGAGTCCGCCTTGACCCAGATTGAGGATCTTCTCGTAAAGATCGGAATTGTCGAGCGCGGCGACAAAGTCGTGGTGACTATGGGTACGCCCGTTCAGCAAAGGGCCAAGACCAATAGTATTCGAGTTTACACTGTTACAAAAGATCGGGTGGAAGTTCCTTTGGAAGAGCTGCCTTTGCGCTCGCGGCCACCGGTTAACGCCGGCCGGGTACTTTCTTAAGAGTGTAGACGATCTCCCAAAAAGGCAGAACGTTTTCGACGTCGGCTAATTTGAACTTCATAGACAAAGTGCCGCCTTGCTCGGACTGCTTTTCTTGCACCAGTCCTTTTTCAGCCAGAGAATCCGCGTCGTTCACGCTAAAGAGATGGTTCAGATCTTTCATGGAATTGTTTTGCATATCGGTCAAACTGACTTTGATAAAGCCCTTATCGTCCGCCGTTTGTTTCTTGCCGTAAAAGACAAGCGCCCTCATCGTCGGAAGTTCCTTTTCTTCAATCGTCACGCGTTTACTTTGCTCGGTAAAAAGATATTTGTTGTACCAGTCTGTAAAGTCGGTCAGTAGCTTGTGATTGAGAATAGTGACTCGTTTTTTGCCTTCGCCGATTTCTTCGACCTTCATTATTTGCAGCGCGCTGAGGACTTCCATAATCTTGTCCATTTTGTTGGTCGGCTGCTGAAAAATCTGAATCGTGTAGTCACGAAGAACGCTGTACGGAATCAACATTCCCGTTTCGGCCTTTTCACCGCATTTGAAGCCGATCAGGCTGATGATTCCGCAAAGTCTGGTGACCATGTGGGGCGGGAACATCTCCTCGCTGTCTTTGGAGGCGCTCTCTAGATTTTTGATCCGCGTGTTGGCGTCGCGCAGTTGGCCGTTGATGGTTTTCACCATGGCTTTCAGCCATTCAGGAAAAGTTTTAAACTGGGCGTGAAGAGCGGTAAATGGAAGCGCGATCACTTCGGAATCTTGTATGGCTTTGGCACCAGCACTTCTCGGTTTGTTATCGAAGAACGCCATTTCGCCAAGCATTTCGCCATTGGCTTTCTCTGCCAGGATGATTTCACCGGCCCCCTTAGCCTTCGTGATGGCGATTCGGCCGGCCTTGATCACATACATGGCGTCGCTCGAGTCACCCTCGCGAAATAAGACTTCGCCTTTACCGAGCTTTCGAATTCCGCCGGACATTGATGCCTTTCGTCACTGTTGCTTACTCTATTATGACAACGAGTTCATAGTAGGCTCAACGTGACTTAGGGCGGGTTCAGAGACGAATTGTTTTAAGTTCGGGGTCAATCTTCAGAGTGGCTTGCGTGGCTTTCTGAATGTCCGCAACGGTTAGACCGGGAGCCAGTTCCTTAAGGACAAACTGACCCTGATGAACGTCCAGAACTGCCATGTCGGTCACCACTCGATGGATGCAGCCAAGACCCGTCAGCGGCAAGGTGCACTTTTTAAGTATCTTCGAGTTACCGGCTTTGTCCGTGTGTTGCATGGCCACGATCACGCGTTTCGCGCCGGCCACTAGATCCATGGCACCACCCATGCCTTTCACCATCTTTCCAGGGACCATCCAATTGGCGATGTTGCCGGATTCATCGACCTCCATAGCGCCAAGAACGGTCAGATCCACATGACCTCCGCGGATCATGGCGAAGCTGTCCGCCGAGTGAAAGTAAGCCGCGCCTTTCATGGCCGTGATCGTCTGCTTTCCCGCATTGATCAGGTCGGGGTCGGCTTCAGCACGAGTCGGGAAGGGGCCCATCCCCAGCATCCCATTTTCACTTTGCAACATAACAAAGCAGTCAGAGGGAATGTGATTGGCCACTAAAGTCGGCATTCCGATCCCAAGATTAACGACGAAACCGTCTTCAATTTCCTCTGAGATCCGCTTGGCGATTTGATCGCGCGTGAGTCGATTCATATTAATTCCCATCCGAAACCGTGAGGTTTTCAATGCGCTTTTCAAAACGTCCGCGAAAAATACGTTGAACGTAAGCGCCTGACAAATGCACTTGGTCGGGGTCTAATTCGCCGATCTCGACGAGTTCCTCGACCTCAGCCACCGTAATTTTCCCCGCTGTGGCGGCCACGGGATTAAAATTGCGCGCGGTTTTTCGAAAAACTAAGTTTCCAAACTTGTCGCCTTTCCACGCCTTAACGAACGCAAAGTCGCCACGAATGGATCGTTCCATCACGTATTTGCGGCCGTCAAATTCTCGAATTTCTTTTCCTTCACTGACCTGCGTTCCCACACCCGTGGGAGTGAAGAACGCCGGAATTCCCGCGCCCCCGGCACGAAGTTTTTCAGCCAGTGTGCCCTGCGGAGTGAATTCCACCTCAAGTTCACCGTCCAAGTACTGACGCTCAAAGAGGTCATTCTCACCCACATAACTCGAGATCATTTTCTTGATCTGTCGATTGGCCAGCAGAAGGCCCAGTCCAAAACCGTCCACACCGGCGTTGTTTGAGACGCAGGTGAGTCCCTTCACTCCAGAGCCTGCGAGGGCAGCGATGGCGTTCTCTGGAATTCCACAAAGCCCAAAGCCGCCAAATAGCAAAGTCATTCCATCTTGTACGCCTGAGACAGCTGACTTTGCGTCTTGGTAGACTTTGTTCATGCGCGCTCCACAATTAGAGCCACGCCTTCGCCCCCGCCGATGCAAAGAGTGGCGAGGCCGTACTTTTTCTTCTGGGTGTGAAGAGAGTGCACGAGAGTCGTCAAGATTCGGGCTCCGCTGGCGCCAATCGGATGGCCGAGAGCCACGGCACCGCCGTTGATGTTCACCTTCGTAGCCGGGATCGAGAGCTCTTTCATTGCCACCATAGTCACAACACTAAAGGCTTCGTTGATTTCAAAAAGATCGATATCTTCGACCTTTAGCTTTGCTCTTTCAAGCGCGCGTTTAATGGCATTGACGGGCGCGGTGGTGAACCACTTGGGATCTTGGGCAAACGTGCCATGAGCCACGATGCGTGCGATGGGCTTCAAACCCTTTTCGTTGACCGCTTTGTCGCTGGCCAGAACGAGTGCTGCGGCGCCATCATTGATTTTCGAGGCATTGGCCGCAGTGATCGAACCGTCTTTTTCGAAGGCTGGACGAAGTTCAGGGATTTTATCGAAGCGGGCTTTGCCGGGCTCCTCATCGGTAGTAACTGAGATAGATCCGCCTTTTTGAGCGATTTCCACGCCGACAATTTCATTCTTAAACAGTCCGCCCGAGATTGCGGTCTGGGCTTTTTTGTAACTATCGATGGCAAAGGCGTCTTGCTCGGCGCGCGTGACTTTGTATTCCTTCACGCACATTTCGGCGGCATTTCCCATATGAAAATTAGAATAGGGATCCCACAATCCATCTTTGATCATCGAATCGGTCGCGGTGATGTGCCCCATGCGATATCCGGCCCGCGAATTTTCGAGAAGGTGGGGCGCAAGAGACATATTCTCTTGGCCACCCGCTACTGCCATCTGCGTGTGGCCCAACAGGATGTTGTCCGCGGCCAGCATCACTGCCTTAAGTCCGGAACCACAGACCTTGTTAATGGTCATACAAGGAACTGAATTGGGTAGACCCGCACCTAAAGCCGCTTGCCGGGCCGGCGCCTGGCCGACTCCCGCAGTTAAAACCTCGCCCATGATGCATTCACTGATATCCGCAGGCTGAACACGAGACTCGCTCAATGCGGCGGTGATCGCGGTCGAACCAAGCTTAGGAGCTGGTACAGAGCCTAGGGCCCCTTGAAAAGAACCAATCGGGGTGCGCTTTGCCGATACGATAAATACTGAATTCATAAACTCCTCAGTCGTTGGTTAGTTTTTAAGCCGTCCGATTGTCGTGAACCTAAAAAGGTGTTGTCAAGAAACTTGCGTTGCTCTTTGGCACCGTGAAAAATGAAAGGAGTGACATTTTGGTTGGCCGCACTTTCATTTTGGGCGTGGGCGGGTAAAACGAGCTATCCGCCGCAGAAATTTCTCGCCAAGGGCGTCAAGAAGATCGAAATCATCGGAGTGCGTGGTCAGGTCAATTTACGAGGCAATTCAAGTAAAGCATACAGTCTAAAGGTTCGTCACACGCGCAGTCGGAGAATGGATGATTGGAGCCTTCAGGTCTTCCGACGGGGATCGACCATGGTCTTTGAGGTCTTCAATATCGCTCAACGCGGAAAATGGCGACGCATGGTGCGCAAAGACCAATGGCCGGAGTTTGATATTGAATTGCGCGGCCCGGCCGTTCCGACTGTCGTCAGCTGGCGTGAGGGCGATTTGAAAATTGAAAACTGGGCAGGGGACCTTGAAAGCACCCAGGTTTCAGGAACCTTGAAGATCGATCGAATGACAGGTCAGTTGGAGGCCCATGCGGGCCGGGCTTCCGTGGAAGTGACTCGGAGTTCGGGTGACTTTCGGATTGAAGGTGAAAGAGGCCGGATGAAGCTCGACGATTTTAACGGCGCGTTGAAACTTGTATGGCTCAATGGAGATCTTAATCTCAGCAAAATCAGAGGCCATGGCAGTATTCAAGGGGAGGAAGGTCGGCTCCAAATCGTGGGTTGCTCGGGCAAGTGGCAGCTCAAGTGGGATCGCGGCCAGGTCCGAGTCAATGACTGCGCGGGCCAATTGGCAGGCGTCGGTCAGGCGGCCAATTGGTCACTGGTGGGCAAACGGGCCATTGAAACTGAAATTCGCAGCCGATCTGGGCCGGTCCAAATTCGATGGCAGGGGCCCGGGGCGCGGGTTTTTCTGACCTCGGATAAGGGCACCATTCGAGGGCGTCCATGGTCTTTGGATGCGAAAGGTCGACGGATTTCAGACTCTCGCCTGAAGGGGGCGCCGACCGGTGAGATTTTTGTTCAGACTGAGACCGGAGCCATTGTCTTCAACCAGTAATCCCTTGACCACGGCGGTAAAATCCATCACTTTCAGCCAATGGCAAAAAAGACGGCTAAGAAGGCGAAATTACAAAAGGTTAAGGCGGCCAAACCGGCCCCAAAGAAGAAGCTAGCCAAGCCCGCAGCTAAGGCCCCCGTTAAAAAGGTGGCGAAGGCGGCGGTTCCGAAAGCCCCGGCTAAGAAGCCGAAGGCGCCGGACAAGAAGTTGGCTAAAAAGCCTTTGAAGCAGGTGGCCAAAGCGGTCCCCGCCAAGCCGCCGGTCAAGGCCCCCATCGCCAAAGAGCCGAAGAAAGAAAAGCTGAAAGCCAAGGCGGCTCCCGAGCCACAAGAGGCCACGCCCAAGCGTGAAAAAGCGAAAAGCCTGGTTCAAGAGGAAGTGCTCGACGCTTCTGAAATGACCGATGCGGAAGTTGAGGCTTCCGAATCCGAAGAAGTGGTTTTGACCGATGCGGAAGGTCGCAGATATTGCCGTGTGCGAGATTGCGATCAACTGGCTTCGGTGGATACCTACTGCCGATACCATTACCTGCTCTATTGGAAGAAGATTCAGATTCGTAAGAAGATTTTGACTGAAGGAAAGCTCGAACGTTACATCGAGGAACTCACCGCGCGCTATCCAGATAAGTTTCTTGAGATGCTCAAGAAAGACCTCCGTACAGAGAAAGAATTCTTAGCGGCGATTCAGGAACTCGAGATTGATGAATCGGCCGGCGAGAATGAGTTTGAAGATGATGCTCAAACTTACATCGATGAAGTGCGCGGAATGGGTGAGACCCCAGGGCGCGAGACCGAGGAAGACTACTAGCTCGCATGAAATTAAGCCCCCACACGCTCAAGCCGTTGTAGGGGCGCACGAATCGAGGGCAAGGGTAATCTCTAGACTCTTGGAGTCGTCAATTTATAGACGGTTTTGTAAACCCTCGCCTGATGTGGGCGTCCGTTAACATTTGTTTGCATTTAGGCCGGAATGCCGTTTGCTTTGCCTTCGAACGTGAAGCTCTTGCAAATTGCGACCCTAATCTTCGTTTCCCTTTTGGAAGCCTCGGCCCTCGCGAAGGACAACCCGTCAGTTCGGGATTTCTTGCGTGAACTTCCTCAGGATGTTTTTCATGGAATTTTGACCGTTCCGGAGAATTGGAGTCAGCCGGAAGGCCGAAAAATTCGAATTTTCTATTACGGACGATTGGTCTCTGGGAGACCTCCCGTGTTGGTCATTCCCGGTGGGCCCGCTCAGTCCAGCCACATTTTAGGGCGTCGTCTTCTTTGGGAATCCGTCGCGGCCAAACCGCTCTCCTTGATCTTCTTTGATCCGCGTGGAACGGGTCTTTCGAGTCCCTATCCGCAGTCAGAGGAGCCCTCGGTCCAGCGTCTCTCGCAATATACGAGCGCACAGATTGTTAAAGACTTGGAAGCCCTACGAGCCATGCTTCTTGGTCAAAAACCTTGGCGCATCTTTGGGCATAGCTACGGGACTCGGGTGGTGGCGGCCTATTTACAGAACTATCCAAAGAGCATTGAGGCGGCATTTGGAAGTGGGTACTCATTTCTCGGACCGAAGGAGCGTTTATCGAGACGTGAAGAGCAATTGGGGCAAGCGATCCAACTTTTCTATCGGCGCTATCCGGCCATTGCGCAAACGATTCGGGCGGCCGTTCAAAAAAACAAGTTGGAGGCCATCGAGATTGAGTACTTGGGGCGGATGTATTCAATTCCTCAAATACTGGATCTGACGGCTCCTCGTTTCTCGGAGCCGGCGACATGGCCCACTTTGGCGGGTCATTTACGAGATATTTTAAATCTACGGCGGGAATGGAATCGCGAAGGGCTTTTGAATATTCTGCGTTGGCTTTTGCCAAATGGTCTGGATCAAGGTTGGATGGACGCTATCACGGTGATCAACGCCCTTGACAACAATGAAGGACAGACCGACCTATCCTTAATTCAGCAGATGCCACGGCATTGGCAAAACAAGTTGATTGTCGAGGCTCGATTTTATCGCTCTGTCTTGGAGCCTGAACGGGATCGATCCATTCAGCATCAACTGCTTGGCATTGAGCCTAATGTTCTGTCCGGGGAGAAAATCGGCAAGGCCCGAAAGAAAACCCCTTTTCTTCTTTATCAGGGGGAAAACGATAGCCTCGCCGGCCTTCAAGGAGACAGCAAGCTGGCCTGCGAAGTTCTGCTTGAGGGAGTTGGTCACCAGATGTGGCATTCTCAGAAACTATTAGAGGATCTCATCAAACCAGTTAAAGATTTGATCACCAAAAATTGAACTTCTTGGTGTGAGTCAAATCTGGCAACATGACGCTATGGCATTAACAAAATCCGTAGCCTTTAGATTGGCTTTAGGTCTGCTTTTAAGCCTTGGGCTTACATACTTCCTGGCCGGCTTTAATTTCTGGAGCTTCGACGCACTTACCTTGGATCTAAGACAGCAGCTGTCAATCGATGCGCCGACCTCGGGAAAAATCGTAACGGTCTCTTTGACCGAAGAAGAATATCCTCGCTTGGGGCGCGTTTGGGATCAGTCAAAAGTACGACTGATAGTCGAATCCATTCAGCGCTACAAGCCGTTGCATATCGTTTGGACGTTTATTGATTTTGATATTCAAAATACGGCTGAGTTGCCGCAATGGCGTCAGTTCTTTGATGAGCAAAGAAATGTGTCGATCGTGCCGGGCTCGTTTCGGGGAACCTACAGCACCGATTTCGAGGCGGCTTTGGAACTTAAAGAGGCTCCCTATTTTTACTACGCTGATTTTCTGACCAAGGATGGTCTTGGAATCTACGGCGGAGACCAAAGGCGACGCCGCCTTATGATTGAAGAACCCGTTGGTGAAAAATTGCCGAGCCTAGTTCGGATGGAAAGGTGGCTCGGCTTTTCTGCGTCCGTGCAGGATTTTCCCTATAGTCGGTTTTGGGAAGGTCTAATTCAAGTGTATTTTAAAATTAGGTCACTTGGCAGTTATGGCCAGATACCACTATTTGATGTGATTGATGGCAAGGTCGATTCAGACAAGATCAGCGGAAAAATCGTCCTGTTGGGCGGGTTTAATTCCCATGACACGTTGATTTCGGACAGCATCTTCCGCCGGCGGGAGAAAACAGGGTCTTTGTACAAGGACCAGGTCGTGTGGCCTTATAACGAAATTCTGGCCAACGGGCTCGACACTTTCTTTACTAAGGACTACGTGCGAATAGCTCCAGAGTGGGTGGATCGAGTCATTTGCTTTGTTGTGATTTCGGTATTCTTGCTATTGGCCCTGTTCTTATCTCCGCCACGAGCCGCAGTCTCCACGTTGTTGATGCAGGGACTTTTTATCGTGGGGGCTTGGGGAGTTTACTTTTTCTGGGGCTGGATGATCGATATGACCCGCCCTCTAATCGGAATGGCGGGCGCGCAGTACGTGCTGATTCCCCTTCTACTGATAGTTTATGTTAGAGCTCGAGATCGTGAAGAAGTCGCGCGGACACACGCATCAGAATTGAAACTCATGACCAATCGAATTGCGGCCAAATCAGCGCGAGCCGATCTGGGGCTTCGAATTTCCATGCAAGTCGCCCATGACTTGAAGGCTCCCACTATGGCTTTGAACATTCTCTCGGACAAGGTTCGAAATGAATTGAGTGGCGAGATGCTGGACATGCTCAAGACGAGCGTAGATCGGCTGCAAATGATCGCGCGAGATTTAATTGGGCAATATCGAACAGGTTATCTGAATTTGAAACAGGGTACGGCGAGTTGCGATTTAGTTCGGTTGTTGGAGCGTTTGATTTCCGATCATTCTCGATCCTGGCCACGGGTGAAGTTTCAGTTTGCGTCCTCAACCAAAGAAGCATCATCTCCCTTCGACGCCGGTGAACTGGAAAGAGTTTTTGCTAATTTAATTCATAATTCCGTCGAGGCCCTTTTGGGCGGATCCGTGCCCCATCCCCAGGTTGACATTTCAATCGACGCGGAGGGGGAATTTTGGCTGGTGCGGGTCAAGGACAACGGGCCCGGTGTGAATGAGTTATTCAAAGATCGCATTTTCGAGGAGGGTTTTACCCATGGGAAAGCGCATGGCACCGGGCTTGGACTTTCGCAGGCACGATCCTCACTCAGGCGATGTGGGGGCGACTTGGACTTGATCAAATCGGAGGGTGGAGCCGTGTTTGAAGTGCGAATTCCAAAGGCGGCGGCGCATCTGTCATTACATTTTGATCACCCCGTATTGGTCGTGGAGGATTCGCCGGATGAAATGGCCGCTCTGAAGCAGAGCTTTTCTTCGACGAACCATTTGAGTTTCTTTTTTGATGGGCCGGAGGATGCCGTCGAAAAAATCCGAGAGCTCGAAACCAACGAAACCGCGTATTCGTTGTTTACGGACCTTATTTTTCACGGCCATGAACTAACTGGGTTTGACCTTCTGTCAGTCACGGGGTCGAGTTGTAGGTCACGCTATCTTCATACGAGTCTGGCCGACAATGATGAAATTCAGAGGATGGGAAAGGAGTTGAAGGCCCAGATCGTTGGCAAATCCACTCCACTTCGAGTGAGCTGGGAATAGGCCCTTCGATCGATAAGCGGGGCCGCAAATTGTGCCTCTAGCTCCCAATATCCTTATCCAAATCGCATATAAGCCATTCCCTCTGGCATGCCTTCTGCTTTAGGCTTCGCCTATGAACAAAAATCTCGCTTTTTTCGCCGTTCTTTTGCTGACATCGACGCCGGCCGCTTACGCGGCGGAGCGTGACTGTGACCCGCGGGCCTTATTGGCGGCGGGACAAAGCGAGGAGGCCAGCCTATGGGCCCTTTTGGATCAACCTATTGTCAATGGAGCACAGATTATCCGACATCTGCAAAGGCATCCTGAATTTGCGGGTCTTTATGCGGCCGATGCTGGTGTTTGGGAAAAGTACAGCATCGAACAGCACACGCTGATGGTGTTTGATACCTTCGCTGAGCAATTCGGTGCTTATCGTGACTTTTATAAGTTCGATTTGGGTTCTGACATTCGACTTCTTCAAACTCTGAAATTTGTCATCGCCTTGCATGATATCGGGAAGCCTCATGCCATAAAGGCGGGCGACAAAAATCGCCAGCATGAGTTTACAGTACCGATTTTGAAAGAGGCGATGAAGCGCTATGGATTTAGCCGAGAAGAGAGGAAATTGGGCGAAGCTCTTGTCGGCAATGATGTATTGGGCGACTTAGTTAAGGGGAATATCTCGGCCGGCGCGGCCAAGGAACGGCTAGTGAAGAGTGCCGAGCGTGCGGGACTCGAGGTTAAAGTCTACGTTCCCGTTCAATTGATGTTTTACACGATCGACGCGGCCTCTTACCCCACTTTGCGACAGCGGATTTTCACCATTGATGACGGGTTGCTTGTTCCCAATCGGGGACAATTTCGCCAATTGTGGCAGGAGATGGCCAAGCCCTAGTCAATGGGTGGTTTCGCCCTCGCCGTCATCTTCATCTATCTCGTCTGCTTCGGCAGTTTCCTCGGACTCCCAATCCCCTTGGGCCAAGCCTTCGTCCTCTGATTCTCCAAGTAGGCGGTCGGCTTCAGACTCAAGCTCCTCATTTTCGGTGCTGTATTGTACGTATAGACTCCGACCTTCGAAGTCGACCTCTTGCCACACACGCGGGAAGTCGTGGTCTTCCCCTTCAAAAAGCTGCTCAAAGAGTGAGGCCGCCACATCAATGCTTAAGCTCAAAAGCTTCATCACATTGTCTTTTTTGGTCGTGTAGGTGATGGAGATCATCCAGTGGCACTGCTTCAGTTTTTGCCCGGGGGGCTGATAGCCCACTTTCATCAAAATTTCTGACGGGTAGATACGTCCATCCACGTAGACTTTGGAGTCACCGAGCTGGGCTTGAAAATTTTGCTTAAAAAGCTGCTGAATCTGGGTGACCAGTTCGCGGGGGATCGCCGTCCACTTTCGGGAGTTCGTGAGCCTTGGCTGCATTCTTGAAATCCTTATAAAAATTTGACCTTGTTCTTACTTTAGCATTATATGGACGTCATTTAGATCATTGATCAACAGCGTCAAGAACCGAGGAATATGCAAAACGTAGGTGTCCAACCGACCCAATTGACCCCCTTACCGACAGGTGATGGCGTGTTCATTTCGACCTACGGCTGCCAGATGAATGTCAACGACACGGAACGCATGCTGAGTCTTCTCGAGATGATCGGCTACCAAGAGGTCATGTCGCCTGAAGAGGCGAGCCTGATCATCATAAATTCTTGCTCGATTCGAGAGAAGCCCGTGCACAAAGTGCATTCGGAAGTGGGCCGCTATCGCAAACTCAAAGCGGCAAATCCCCGCTTGCGTGTGGGGGTGGCGGGATGTGTGGCCCAACAAGAAAAAGAAAAGCTAAAATTAGATTTGCCGCTGATTGATTTTGTCATTGGAACAGATGCCATCGACACGCTACCTGAAGTTGTGGGTCGAGTGCGCGAAGGCGAGTCCGTTGTGAAAGCTCGTTTCAATCATTCGGATCCTTATCATGTCGAAACCATGGTGCGAAATCCCGGTGTGTCGACCTTCGTGAATATTACGAAGGGCTGTGACAACTTCTGTAGCTTTTGTATCGTCCCGTTTACTCGCGGCCGCGAACGTTCTCGCCCGCTCGCGCAAGTGGTAGACGATATTCAAAAGTTGGTGGCGCGAGGCGTTCGGGAAGTCACACTTTTGGGGCAAAACGTCAATTCCTATGAATCCGAGTGCGGAGCCAACTTCGCCAAGCTCTTGAAGACCCTGGCGACCGACACAGATATTCGCCGAATTCGTTACACTACCAGTCATCCTCAGGATTTTTCCGATGAACTGATTCATGTGATGGCCGATCACAGCGCCAAGATTATGGAGTACATCCATCTACCTGTGCAGAGCGGAAACTCTGAGGTCTTAGCCCGTATGAATCGAGGTTACACAAGGGAACAGTATCTAGATCGATGTCGCTCGATTTTTCAGCACCTGCCCAACGCTGTGCTTTCCACGGACATCATAGTTGGCTTTCCCGGGGAAACTGAGGAACAATTCCAAGACACCATGTCGCTTTTGGAAGAAGTCCCTTACGAGAATATTTACGCATTTCATTATTCCCCTCGACCCCTGACCAAGGCGGCTCGTTATACCGAGCAAGTGCCCGACGAAGTAAAGAACGCGCGGTTGACTCGTTTGTTGGCTCGTCATCGTGAAATCGCATTTGAATTGGCGAAGCGATATGAAGGCATGACTCTTGAAGTTTTGGTGGAGAAGTTCGACGAAGAGACCGGGCGTGTGCAAGGGCGCTCGACTCAGAATAAGTCGGTTCACTTTGCAGGACCAAAGGAATTGATTGGGCAAAACGTGATGGTCAAGATCACCGAAGCCTTTCCTTTGACCATGAGAGGAGAATGGCAACGTGACAATTGAACTAGAGGCTTTTGGACTTGCAACAGGTATGGATCGTTCGCGGCCGGTAATGCTCTTTCGTGAAAAGGGTGGGGAAGCTGTGTTGCCTGTTTGGCTTTCACCTTTAGATGCGGGAATTGCGGTCACTCAGCACAACGTTCAAGCATTTGCTATGTCTCCACATGATGTGACATTGAAAGTGTTAAAAGCCGTGGGCGTGGGAGTGGAGGAATGTCATTTTGTGGAAGTGAAGGGACATCAGCAATTTGTTGAGATATCCTTCACTGGGTCGCGTAAGCTCAAGAAAATGCGCTTTCGTGCAGATCACGCGATTTCTTTTTGCTTACAGGCGCGGGCCCGCTTCTTTTGTACGAAAGATTATTTGTTGATGTGTCGTGAGATGGATGTGGACATTGGGCGAATGGAGTCCCAAATGAAACCACGGATGGATGCTCGAAGAAATGGCCATCCGTACTTGAACTAGAGAGGTCACCTTGATTCAAACGCTGCTCGGGAAAACCCCAAAAATCGGAGACGGGAGTTTTGTCGCGGCCAGCGCGGACCTGATCGGTGACGTCACCTTGGGAAAAAAATGTTCTGTTTGGTTCAACACCACTTTGCGAGGGGATGTGATGCCTATCGTGATTGGCGATGAGTCGAACGTTCAAGACAACACCGTAATTCACGGCACCTATCGCAAGTGTGGTGCAAAAATCGGAAATCGTGTGACAGTCGGACACTCGGTCGTTCTACATGGTTGCACCATCGGTGATTTGGTCTTGGTGGGCATGGGGTCCATCATTATGGATCTGGCCGAAGTGCCTGACCGATGTGTGGTGGGCGCAGGATCTTTGGTGACAGAGAACTCGCGCTTTGAACCAGGCTATTTGATCTTAGGTCGTCCGGCGAAAGCTGTGCGTCCGCTGAAACCTGAAGAATTGGCTTTTCTTCCCCAATCAGCCAACAACTATTTGGAGTACATGCAATGGTACTTAAAGGACGGTGCAAATGGATAATTTAAACATCCCAATGGCCTACACCTTTGACGATATTTTGTTGATTCCCCAGTACTCGGAAATCGTACCCACAGAAGTCGCAACGGACTCTTTCTTTGCACGGGATACATTTTTAAAAATGCCGATCTTATCCGCCGCGATGGACACCGTAACGGAACACAAGATTGCTCAGATCATGGCGCAGTTGGGTGGCATTGGAATTATTCACAAAAACTTTGATATCGAAAGCCAGGCCTTCGAAGTCGAGCGAGTGAAGAAATATGAAAGTGGAATGATTCTTGAGCCCATCACTCTGAGCCCAGAGCATCAGGTGAGCGAAGCCTTGGATCTGATGAGAAAATACTCCATCAGCGGAGTTCCCATCACGATCAAAGGCAAGCTGGTCGGAATTTTGACCAACCGAGATTTGCGATTTGAGACCAACGTCCACCAACCGATTTCCAATTTGATGACTCCACAAGAGCGTCTGGTGACGGCCCCCGTCGGTACCACCTTGGGCCAGGCAAAGGCGATTTTACAAAAACATCGAATTGAAAAGTTGCCGGTGGTTGATGATGCGGGGATGTTGAAGGGCTTAATCACCATTAAAGACATCGAGAAAGCTCAAACTTTTCCGCAAGCCACAAAAGACAAACATGGTCGCCTTCTAGTGGGCGCGGCCATTGGAGTGGACGCCACTTCGCGCGAACGAGCGGCGGCACTGGTCGCCTCCGGTGTTGACGTCTTGTGTGTCGACACCGCCCATGGTTTTTCAAAAAATGTCATTGAAATGGTGAAGCATGTTGCCACTAAGCACCCTGACACCATTATTGTGGCCGGCAATGTGGTGACTGGAGAGGGAACAGAAGAGCTAGCCCGTGCAGGGGCCGATGTTATTAAGGTCGGAGTAGGACCAGGCAGTATTTGCACCACACGAATTGTTTCGGGTGTGGGGATGCCTCAGCTGTCGGCAGTAATCGAGTGTTCTCAGGCCGCGCGCAAGCACGGAAAAACCATCATTGCAGATGGAGGCATCAAGTTTTCAGGAGATATTGCCAAAGGATTGGCCCTAGGTGCCAATTCCGTGATGATCGGCAATCTTCTCGCCGGTTCGGATGAGAGTCCGGGTGAAACTATTTTATATCAAGGTCGCACCTACAAACTTTATCGTGGGATGGGATCTTTAGGCGCCATGAGCAAAGGCTCGAAAGATCGTTACGGCCAGATGGATATTTCCGACCAAGATAAGCTGGTGCCGGAAGGTATCGAAGGCCGCGTTCCGTACCGTGGCTCGGTCCGGGGAATCTTACATCAATTGGTGGGTGGACTTCGCAGCGCTATGGGATACGTAGGCGCTCGAAGCATTGAGGATCTGCAGAAAAAAGCTCGATTTGTCCGCGTGACGCCGCAAGGTTTGCGTGAGTCTCATGTTCACGATGTGAGCATCACCAAAGAGGCGCCCAACTATCGCTTGGAATGAGGTCGCCAAAGCTCAGGTCGGTGGATCTGAGCTGATTCTTTATCAAGACGGTCAGGATTGGATGATTCGCGCGGGCGGCTATGAGCTGATGAATTCCCGCATGGTGGAATCCGAACTCGAGTTGGCGCGCGTTGGATACGAGCGCATGTGCCGAGAGAATCATCATCGCGTGTGTCGGGCTGTCATTGCGGGTCTTGGACTCGGCTTCACTCTGGCCGAATTTCTGCGTCGGACCGGCGACCTCAGGTCCCTCGATCTCACGGTTGTGGAAGTTTCCGCTGAAGTTCTTGATTGGTACAAAACCCACTTTCGACCTAATCTCCATGCGGATATTCAGGATCAATCGGTGAATTTTAGAGTGACTGACATTTTGGATTTCTTGAATGGCGCGCGGGATCTTGATTTGGTCCTATTGGATGTGGACAACGGTCCCGCTCCGATCACGCAGCAGAGCAATTCGAAACTCTATGAGGCCGAGGGATTAACTCGACTTCACCGGGCGCTTCGCTCTGGCGGTCAGGCGATTTTTTGGTCCGGCTTTCGGGATGAAGAGTTTAACATAAGACTTAGGAATGCCGGATTTGCCGTCGACGAGATAATCGTGGATTTAGGGCGTAGTCACCACCACTTGATCTGTCTGAAAAAACCAAAAGGTGCCTGCTAACTTTGAACCCAAAGCGCCGAGGCTCCGCTCGGAAGCGGCAATCCCGAACGATCGAAGATCAACATTTCTTCGGCGTGAGTTTCGCCGGCTGAGCCTAAGACTCGCACCAATTGATTGTTCAGTGAAGTCGGCGTGTAGGCTTCTGAATGGGCCGACAGGCAAAAAAAGGATCCTTTTCGTCCTGAAAATAATTTCTTTAGCTCTTGTAGAAGAGGCATCAAATCGGATTCAATTTTCCAAACCTGACGTTTTTCCCCTTTGCCATAGCTGGGGGGATCCAAAATGATTCCGTCGTACTTAGAGCCTCGCCGAACTTCCCTCGAGACAAACTCCTTAACATCATCGACCAGCCAGCGAATGGATCGATCGCCCAAACCGCTGAGCTCGGCATTCTCACTGGCCCACTTGACCGTGCCTTTAGAGGCATCCACGTGGGCGACCTCAGCCCCGGCTTGCGCGCAGAACAGGGTGCTTCCGCCGGTGTAGGCGAAAAGATTTAAAACGCGGGTGGGCCCATCATTTGACTGAAGTCCCTTAACAAGTTCTCGAAAGCGGAGCCAATTTTTTTCTTGTTCTGGAAAAAGACCAAGGTGGCCAAAGGACGTTAGCTTAATCAAGAAATGAACACCGTGGATCGAAATTTCAAAAGGGTTTTTGACTCGCTCATCTTTGATCCGCCATTCACCAGTCCCATCGCGATGCCTGATAAATTCAGCGGCGACATCTTTCCATTCCCGCTCTGATAAATGGGGGTCCCACACAGCCGTGGCTGCAGGACGAATCAAACGAAAAGATCCCACTTGCTCGAGCTTTCGGAAGCCGCCGGTATCTAACAGGGAATATTCAGAAGAAGCCATGCCTTAAATACCCATCGAAGGTTTAACTTGTCAGTCACATTCGACGCGCCGGTCGGAGAAAAGTTAGCGGGCACCATCAGAGGACCTGAAGCGGATTTATAACCCCGCCTTTGGAATTCAATACTTCAAAATGCAGATGGGGGACAGTGGCGGCGGCATTGCCACTTTGTCCAAGACTTCCAAGTCGTTGACCAGCGACGATGCGTTGGCCGGGGCGGACGGACGGCTTGGATTTGAGATGGGCATAGTATGTAACATAACCGTTTTTGTGCCTGAGGATCACAGCCCATCCACCCGTCATATCCCAGCCGGCGAATTGCACCTTACCGGTCCACGCGGCAACGATAGAGCTTCCAGGCTTGGCGGCGATATCGATGCCTCGGTGTTTGCGGAGTCCACCATCGCGTGGATCTCCGACTTTAGAGATCACGTCGCCGCCATAAATCACGGGGAAGATGCCCTTCGTGTCGGTTTCAATAGTCGGATTCAATAAAGAATATTTATAAAAGTAGCGATGCTCGTGGAAAGGGCATCCAATGCATTTTTTCAGACAATCATCGCCGATGGTATCGAGGCCCCTGAGGTCCTTCGTGACCAGGAGCTCATTTCCACCCTGCGCGAAGAAGGATCCGCAGATCAGAATCAGGCTGGCTAGAATTTTGGCGACCCAGAGCCGCGGGGAGATTTTGCGCATACCCAGTCTCTAAAAGCAGGATGTAGGCCGCCTCAGAGCCCATTAAATGGGCTTATGGGAGCCATTTTCGGGAGAAAAATACAAGTTGGTGCCGCATTCTGTCTCCAGTTGGGGCGTAGAACGCTTGGACGATGTTAGAAATGCACGTCTGGAAGTGCAAAATTTTGTGGTTCGAGAAGGCATGTGAATTGCCTCCTTTGAGCCTGTGGGGGAGTGGGGCCGGGCCGACATGCTGCCGGTCGATGGGCCTTCTACAAGATTATGCGCCATGGATTTCTCTACCGTGTCCGAGTGACCTCTTCTGAGGGGTCTACAATTGCCTACGTTCCATTGGAAAAGTTCTCGATCGGTTCAGAGCCTCGATTGCCGCTGGCGATCAAGCATCCTCATGTCGAACGAAATCATGTCACTGTCTCTTGTGTGGATGGCGAAATCTGGCTTACCGATCAGCAGTCCAATCTAGGGACTTATGTGGAAGGGCGCAGAATTCCCTCAGGAATTCCCTTTCGATATAGTCCTGGGGCTCGCATTCGAATCGCCGATTTGGACTATAGCCTTCAAATTCATCTCTTCGTTCAGAATGACAAGGTGGTTTCACCGAGACCCTCCTCGCAGCAAGAGGCCCAAGAAAAAGAGAAATTTCAGGCCGGCGCTTTACAAGAATTGCGAAGTGAGATGGAGAAAGTCGAGCGCCAAATGCTCGAGAAGGCTCGCTCGAAGGCCGATCACGCCTACCAAGATCGAATTCAAGAGGAGTTAAAGCAGGCGGGCGCCCAAGCCTTGCAAATTCGTCTCGCGGCCCAAAGGGAAGCTGAAAAAATCTTAGAGGAAACTCGAGTTCGGTGTGAGGAACTCCAAATTAAGCAGCGAGGCGCGGCCGAGCAAGAGGCCGAAACAATACGTTCTGAGGCGATGACCTTTCGGCAAATGGCGGAAAAAGAAATGGGAGATCGTCTTGACGAAGTCAATCGTCGATATATGGAGGTTTTAGAGCAAGCGAGAACCGAGGGGGCTAGTCTTGTGCAAAAGGCCCAGCAGCAAGTGGAAGAGATGGTTACAATAGCCAGGCACAAAGCGTCCGTTCAGGAGCAAAATATGTTGAGTGCGACAGCCAACCGCCTGAAGGAGCTCGAAAGCGAATTTGATCAGAATCGCTCGGCAAAGTTCAAAGAATTGGAATCTCAAATTCAGCATCAACTCGCGCAGACAGAGGCCAAATGTATGACGATGCAAGAGTCCGCTCGGAGGGGTTCTCAGGAACTGATTGCCAAAGCCGAACTGGAAGCCGCTCGTATTGTCGAGGCTTCGCGACTCAGGGCCGCCGAAGAAAAATCAGATGAGATCACTCGACTGCATGAGCAGGCTCAGCGGGAGGCAGACGCCATTCTGGCCAAAGCACACGAGCAGGGACAAGTTGAGGTCCAGGGAATTTTAGCGAGCTTGCGAAAGCAGCTGGAAGAAGAGATTCGAGATCGTCAGAAAGAAGCCTCTCACATAGTCGATCGAGCCTTGCACGATGCTTCGGTCTTGCGCGAAAAGTCCAGGGCCGAAATCGATGAGCTCTTTCAGGTCTCGCGGCTCGAGGCGCAAAGGCAGACGGATCATTTGTTGGCTCAGGCTCGAAAAGAATGTGAAGTCATGCGGGAGCACCAGCAAGAGGAACTGGCGGCCCGCCGGCGGGCACTGGAAGAGGAGCTCATCACAAGACGGCAAAAAGTCGAACAAGAGCTTGGAGAAACTCATAAGCTCGAAATTGAACGGATCGAGAAATTCTGGGCTCTGCAGGCCGAGATGGCTGAAAACAGACGCGTCCATGACATTGCATTGATCAGCGAAAACATCGCCTCTTCCATGTCCGAGCTGATAGAGGGTAATGACCGAAAAGAAGTGCTGGTGAAGGTCAAGGATGTGGTCGAGCGATCCTTTCCGCCCTTGGCTTGGAAGCAGGACCAAAACTTCAAGCAAAAAATGGGCAATTTGTTGGCTTTTCGATCCAAAAAAAAGGCGATCAAAGCGCCCCCAAAAGTGTCCTCGTTGCTTCTCTTGATCGTTGTTGTGGGAGTGCCGCTCCTTGTATCTTACTACGGCCTTAGATAGCATCCGCGTCATGACCGTATTCGCCGGATTTCGTAATGTCTTCGCATGGTCAAAAACAGCGTTTTGATTCTGGATTTTGGGTCGCAGTACACCCAGCTCATCGCTCGTCGTTGTCGGGAGCTTGGAGTGTTCTCAGAACTTTTACCCTTCGATACTTCTATTGAAGATCTCAAATCTCGTGAGCCTGTGGCTTTGGTTTTGAGCGGAGGACCAAACTCGGTCTACGACTCGACCTCTCCCACCCGTGATATAAAACCACTTCTTGAATTGGCTCCCGTGCTGGGCATTTGTTACGGAATGCAGCTCCTGGCTCATCAAATGGGTGGCAAAGTGGAGCGAGCGGGCAGTCGTGAATACGGTTTGAACCGGGTCAAATGGTCCAAAGTCCTTTCTGGTGTTCCCGCCGATCAAAAGGTTTGGATGAGCCATGGAGATGTGATTACAAAAACTCCTCCCGGAGTCGAAGTTGTCGCCCAATCGAGTTATCAGCACCCGGCGGCCATGATGGGTGAGAAATTCTGGGGTGTGCAGTTTCATCCTGAGGTAGCGCACACCGAAGGTGGGGTGGATTTCCTTCGCCATTTTCTCTTCGACTTTTGTCAGGCGCGGAAAAATTGGTCGGTGGCGAAAATTGAAGAGCATCTTCTTTTGGATATTCGCACGCGCGTAAGTGACGATGAGTCCGTTTTGTGTGCTTTAAGTGGTGGCGTGGATTCGACCGTGGTGGCCACGCTCCTCACCCGCGCGCTGGGGCCCGACCGAGTGAAGTGCGTTTTTGTAGACACCGGGCTGTTGCGTAAAGATGAATTCGCCAAGGTAAAAAGCATGTATGGCGAATTGGGTTTGAATGTGACGGGGGTTGAGGCGCAGGCGGATTTTCTTGATCGCTTAGCGGGCGTCGAGGATCCAGAACAAAAACGTAAGATTATCGGTCATGTCTTTATCGAAGTTTTTAAGAAAGCCTTCGTTCAGGTGGGGCAGTGCGACTGGTTGGCCCAAGGGACCCTGTATCCCGATGTCATTGAGTCGGTCAGTCCGCGGGGAACCAGTGTGACGATCAAATCTCACCACAACGTGGGGGGCCTACCAAAAGATCTGGGCTTAAAATTGATTGAACCCTTGCGAGAACTTTTCAAAGACGAAGTTCGACGAATAGGTGAAGATTTAGGGATTCCGCATAAATTCATTTGGCGCCACCCGTTTCCGGGGCCAGGATTGGCGATTCGAATTCTAGGCCCAGTCAATAAAGAAGATCTCGATATTTTGCGCGAAGTGGATGATATCTATATCACCGAACTACAAACCAAAGGTCTTTACGACAAAATTTGGCAGGCCTTTTGTGTGCTTTTGCCGATTCGCACGGTGGGAGTACAAGGGGACAGTCGCACGTATGACCGCGTGGTGGCCATCCGGGCGGTGACCTCCAGCGACGGGATGACGGCCGATTGGTACCCATTTGAACCAGAGTTTATGGCCCATCTTTCCAATCGGATCACCAACGAGGTGAATGGAGTCAATCGAGTGGTTTACGATGTGACATCTAAGCCCCCGGGCACGATTGAATGGGAGTGAGATGTCTTTTGTCCACTTGCACGTTCACTCTCAATACTCGCTGCTAGAGGCCACTTGTCGAGTGAAAGCCTTGGCCAAGCGGGCGGCCGAGTACAAAATGCCAGCGGTCGCCCTAACAGACCTTGGCAATATGTTTGGCGCGATCGAGTTTTATTTTGCCTGTCGGGATGCCGGAGTGAACCCGATCATAGGCCTGGAAGTATTTTTAGCGCCCAAGTCGCGACATGAAAAACATCAGGAGGGTGAACCCCTTCGGCGATTGGTTCTTCTTGCGCAGAATCTCGAAGGCTACCGCAACCTTTGCCGTCTTTCGAGTGCGGGGTTCCAAGAGGGATTTTACTATCGACCCCGAGTCGACTATGAACTCATTGCCCAAAACAGCGAGAATATCCTGGCTCTCACGGGCGGGTGGATGGGCGACGTGCCATCTCTCTTCCGTGACAAAGGTCCCGATGCGGCGAATGCCAGAATTGAGGATCTTCGCAAAATTTTTGGCGATCGACTGTACTTGGAGCTCAATCGGACGGGTGTTCAAGGCTGGGATCCGATCAACAGTTTTTTGTGTGAGGTAGGAAAGCAAAAGGGTATAAAAACCGTGGCCGCTGCCGATGTCCATTATGTAGTGCCCGAGGATCAACTGGCGCAAGAAGTTCTGGTTTGTATCGGTACCAATCGAACGCTTCAGGATGAAAGTCGATACAAGTTAGGTAGCGATCAGTTCTATTTTAAATCCTCGCAAGAAATGAGCGATCTCTTTCGAGATTTGCCGGAAGCCATTGAAAATACGAATCTTGTAGCAGATCGGTGCGCGGTCAAGTTCACCCTGAAGGACGCAAGTGGCGCGCCCATCTATCATTTGCCAAGTTATCCCACGGAGGGAGGCACCAGTCTCACCGATGAGATCCGTCGTCTTTCGATGGCGGGTCTTGAGCGGCGAATGGAAGAGGCCGAAAAACGCGGTGAAGGAATTCCCCAAGAAAACCGGCAGAAGTACCGAGATCGACTGGAGTATGAACTCGGTGTGATTGATAAAATGGGGTTCAACGGATACTTCCTCATCGTTCAAGATTTTATTGGTTGGGCTAAGGATCACGACATCCCTGTGGGGCCGGGGCGGGGATCGGGAGCAGGCTCCCTAGTCGCCTACTCCTTACGAATTACTGATTTAGATCCAATGCCTTACAATCTCATCTTCGAGCGCTTTTTGAATCCCGAGCGGATCAGCATGCCCGACTTTGATATCGACTTTTGTCAAGAGCACCGAGGGCGGGTGATTGAATACGTCACGCAGAAATATGGAGCGCAGTCGGTCTCGCAGATCATCACCTACGGACGTTTGCAGGCGCGTGCTGCGATTCGAGATGTGGGCCGAGTGTTAGGAATGACCTATGCGGAGGTCGACATTGTCGCCAAGCTAGTGCCTGAGAAAATCGGCATCAACTTGGATGAAGCCATTGAGATGGAACCAAGACTTAAAGAGCTGATGGAACTCGACCCTAAAGTGAATATGCTTATGGAGATTGCCCGTCGGATCGAAGGTCTGGTCCGCCATGCGGGAATTCATGCGGCCGGCGTGATCATTGCTGACGGCAATATTATGGACCATGCGCCGCTGTATCGCGGGGTCGATGGCGAAAACGTAGTCCAGTTCGATATGAAGCACGCGGAGAAAATCGGACTGATCAAGTTCGACTTCTTGGGTCTAAAAACTCTCACACATATTCAAGAAGCCCTCGACCTGATCAAAACCAATCGTGGCAAATTTTTCTCCGTCCAGGATATCTCTCTCTTTGACCCTGGTATCTACAGCATCATGTGCAAAGGGGACACGGCTGGGATTTTCCAGTTTGAGGGTGAGGGCATTACAGACCTGATTCGAAAAGCCCGACCTTCCTGTTTTGAGGACATTGTCGCCATTAACGCTCTTTATCGTCCAGGTCCGATGGATATGATTCCGGACTATCTGGCCCGCAAACACGGTGAGAAAAAGGTCTCTTACCTTTTTCCGCAACTTGAGGAAGTTTTAAAAGAGACTTACGGAGTTATCGTATACCAAGAGCAGGTTCAGTTGGTCGCGGCACGAATCGCCAACTATAGTTTGGGCGAAGCCGATATGCTCCGCCGCGCGATGGGTAAGAAAATCGCTGAAGAAATGGCGGTTCAAAAGAAGCGCTTTTTGAAAGGCGCCGCAGAGAATCAGCACGACTCAAGTAAAGCCGAACAGCTCTTTGACCTAATGGCGGAGTTTGCCAAATACGGATTCAATAAATCTCATGCGGCCGCCTATTGTGTTGTGGCGGCTCAAACGGCCTGGTTGAAAAACTATTATCCGGTCGAATTTTATGCCGCACTCCTTAGCGTGGAGATGAGCGACACCGACAAGATTGTTAAATACGTTAAGGACGCTCAGTCGCATCAAATAGAAATCGTACCAGCCCATGTGAATCACTCCAATTATCGATTCTCGGTTCAAGGCGAAAAAATCCTCTTTAGTCTTGGTGCGATCAAAGGCGTAGGCGAAGGCGCCGTGCAGGCTATTGTCGAAGCTCGCGAATCCATGCCAGAGAAAAAGTTCGCCACCCTGGACGAATTCTTCGATAAAGTGGATTTGAAAAAAGTGAATAAAAAAACTATCGAAGCCTTGATTAAAGCGGGAGCCTTAGATGGTTTTGGGTACAACCGAAATGAGATCTCGAGTGGTTACAGCCAATTTGTCGAGCGGAGTGAAGTCGTTCGGCAAGATCGCGAGGTCGGCCAGGCGTCGCTATTCGATTTGGATGACTCCACGTCAGAGGAGCAGCAAGTTCAGTTGGCCCATATGCCCGATTGGAGCCGGGGAGTGTCGCTGGCTTTCGAAAAGGAGGTTTTGGGATTTTACCTAACGGATCATCCTTTGCGTGGGATGGAGTCTCTCGGTCGCTTTCTCGGTGTGCGCTCAATTCAAGCGCTGGCTTCTGAGAGCGCTAAAGCCAAAGTTCAAATTTTGGGGTTGATTTCGACTTATCGGGAGATCATCACCAAAAAAGGAACACGCATGGCGTTTGCCCGGGTCGAAGATCTAACGGGCAGTCTTGAGTTGGTGATTTTTCCAGATACCTTTGCGCAATATGAGCGAGTTTTGAAATGCGAAGCGCCTGTTTTAGTGTCTGGAAATTTAGAGAGTGAAGAAGGCGGCGGTCAAAAGATCATTGTCGAGCAAATCAAAACGGCCGAAGAAATGTTTCGCCTGGTGAAAAGGGTGACCCTTAAGCTTAAAGGTACGGATCAATCGCCGCTCGAAAAACTGAAAGACTGGGCGGATTCGAACTGCGGTGAAGTGGATTTGATTTTTCAATTGGATCTAGCGGATCTTGGGAAAACCGTTTTGCTAGAGGCAAAACAAGTCGCAAGGGTCAAGCCTTCATCCGAAGCCTTCGACAAACTCTCGCGCATAGGTGTGGATTATGGATTGGCATAGAGGCATGAACGTGGCTTTTGTTTTGGCCCTAATGTACGCATGGGGAGGAAGTTTAGTGACATTCGCAACGGAGAATAAATCAACCGTCGGTACGCCAGAATCTTTGCACCAGTTTCACGTTCAAGACGTGGACGGTAAGAGCGTTGATCTCGGTCGCTACAAAGGGAAGGTTGTTCTTGTGGTGAACACCGCTTCAAAGTGCGGCTACACTCCTCAGCTGAAGGGCCTTCAGGAGCTTTACGAAGAGTTCAAAGACTCAGGATTTGTCGTGCTGGCATTCCCGAGTCCTGACTTCGGTGGGCAGGAACCAGGAGCTAATCCGCAGATTAAGGCCTTTTGCCAAACCCAATACGGTGTAGAGTTTCCTCTGATGGCCAAGGGGCCGGTGAAGGGTCCGCAAAAGCAGCCTGTTTTTAAGTTTTTGACAGAATCTGGGCCCGAACCGGGTGAGATTCAGTGGAACTTCGAAAAGTTCCTCGTCTCCCCTGAAGGGCGCGTCGTGCGCCGGTTTCGTTCCAAGGTGACACCAGCTGATACAGAGCTTCGTAAGTCTCTGCAAACGCTGCTTAAGAAGACAAAATTGTAGAGCCTAATTTACACCAGTTGGCCTGGTACGCGGCTTGCTCTCTTTTCTTTACAGGAACTCGACCGGTGTCATGACAGCACCAGTCAAGAATGGAAGGGGAAAGTATGCAAGAACAAAGTATTCTCGGTCACGAAGACACGGTTCAAGACGATACCATTGGCCCACGTGTGGCTCAGTTGGCCAGCCGTCTTAAGGTGAAGCAGACTCGAATCGCTCAGGATTGTGAGATCTCGCGCATTTCGGTGAACCGCTTCTTTCGTGGTCGCAGCGAAATCCGCGCCACCGATCTGGTCAATGTTCTCAAAGTACTAGGTATCGACCTTGAGCAAGAAATCCAACGCCGTCTTTATGGTGTCTAATTCGGCTTTTTAGGGCCTAGCGTTTGAGTCCGAACTTCGGATTCAACTGGGCCCGGGCCTTGTTTGATTAGTTCTGTGGATCGATTGCGCCCCAATTAGAAAAATCAACTGAGGCTAAAGCTACAATGCCAGCCAAAGAGTCTTGGGCCTTTTGAATCATATCACCCAAGTTCTTTAGGCGATCCGGGACCACCTGCAGATCTGTCAGCTGTCCGGTTGGACTACCAGACAAGCTTTTGTGACAATGCTCAATTTTATCCAGCATTCGACGTTCGCGCTGATTCAGCACATTCACGATCACTTCCAAAACCTTCGGATTGGCCGAGTAGGTCTGTGTTCCGCGTGCAGACTTGCCGCGATCTTCGATGACTTTGTGTTCGAGTAGTTCGTGCAGGGAAAGGCTCACCAGAGCTTTCGAAACGCCTAAGCGAGTCCGTATTTGACTCGCGTCCAAGGGTTCTGTTGCCAGATAAAGATGGGTCCACAGACGCCCGTGGATTCTTTTAAATCCCCAAAAGCATATGAACTCGCCGATCTCATTTGCGAGAGCTTCCAGTTCCCGACTAACCGCTTCCGCTTCCCTCACAACCACCTCGTTTGTCGAATCCAACATGGCGACCTACCCCGTAAAGATTACTTCTGACGCACCAGCCTATCACGTAACAACTTGCGTTGGCTGTCCATAATGATCTTTACCACCGACTCCGGATTGACTCGGTAAAGACTGATCATGCGAGCCAAAGTCTTCAAGGGCACGACAGAAATTCCACGCTCAATGTTAGAGATGAACTGCGGGCTGCTATAGCCAAGCTTCCCCGAGACATCCGCTTGAGTTAGGCTGGAACGTTCCCGCACATCACGTAGGAAAACTCCCAGTTTCTTTCGATCATACTCGAGCATAAAAATCCCTTTCCCTTGAATATAAAGTTGTACGACACGAAACTTACGAATGGAACAAAATTTTTGCTGTTCGCAAATCCATGGACTAGCATAGCCCTATGACTTGCACAAGATGGTTATCAATCCTCCTTGGAATCAGTTTTTCATTCGGGTCTCTGGCCCGTCAGCTGACCGACTTAAATTTGGAAGTTCCGGTTTTAAAAAAAGGAACAGAAGGCCGTCAGGAAGCCATGGACCGGGCGGTGGAAGATGCCACTCGTCAGGTGACTTCGCAGATACTTCGAACGGAAGATCTGGGTCCGGATTGGGAAGAAAAGAAGGCTCGGATCCTAAAGGAGTCGCCAAGATACATCGTGTTAATTAAAGGATCTCCCTCGGAGTCTAAAGAGGGTCAGCCAGTTATGTCCGTTAAAATTAGACTGGCCTCCGATCGTTTGGAAGCGCTTTTGCGTGAGACCGGGGTGATTGGCTCCCAGACCGTTCGGCTCTTACCCTTGGTTTATGTGCACGACCTGGAGGGCGATCGTTACTCCTGGTGGACGGATCTGGGCGACGACAAAACCAAGTCACTTACGCGCTCGGCCTATATGAAGTTCAACTCATCGTTAATTCGGATTCTCAAAGGCCAGTCGGTTCAAGTTCTAGATCCCAGTAAGTCCAGCTTTCGAATGAGTGTTCCCGCCAGCTATCGAACATCCAGTTTACGGCGAGAAGACCAATCCTCGCTCGCCCAGTTTTTGAAAGCCGAAGTCGTACTGAGTGGCTACCTGGATGTTCAAGCGGACAAAGTGACTTACCAACTCGACCTTTGGCAGGCGCGCTCGGGGCGAACTCTAGCCGAAGCGCAGGGTTCGGAGTCTTTGTCGGATCGAAAAACCAAAACGGTCGAAAAAGAGATCGCATCGCTGGAAAAACGGGCTCTTGCCGAAATCAAAGAAAAATTGGTCGCCGTGGTAAAGGAAGGCAGCCTCAACTTGTCGGTTCTTCGCCTCGCAGTCGAAGGTGCAATGTCGCAAAAGCAGCAGGCTGATTTAAAGAATCAGCTCTCTTCGCTTCGCGAGGTACGATTGATCCGCGAGCGGATCGTAGAAGCGGAGCGGATGACTTATGAAGTTGAGTCCTCTATCTCGGCCGAGGATTTGGGTCAGGTTATTGGCAAAGCTAAGTTTCCTGGCTTTCATGTTCAGGTTTCTGGGCGGCAGGACAATAGTCTTATTTTGGCTGTGAAAGCCACGGGCTCGTCCTCCGCCCAATAGTCGCTGAAAGGCGAATCCTATATAATGGTTTGCATGCGGATCCGATTTTGGGCGACATCTCTGCTTATACTTACCCAAGTGGGCTGTGCCGCTTTAGGGCGGAGGTCAGAAAAACCGGCTGGTCCTGAGGAGCGGGATGTTCCCATGAATGCCCGGGGATCGGAAGAGGCTCCTCGTCATCGAATTTTGGTTCTGCCCTTTTTAAACGAGCGGATGGAGACTTCGAAAAACGTTCCTGAAGTGGCCCGTCAAACGGTCGTCCGTGAATTACTTCGTACCGGACACTTTGTCGTCGTGGCTCTTGAGGATTTTCCGCAAGACCCCAAAACGTTTATGACCGAGGAAAACGATTACGACATGGCTCAAATCGCCAAGATTGCTGCTACGATGGGTGTGGCGGCCGTGCTCGAAGGCAAGGTGATGAGCATTCGGGCTAAACGAGTCGGTGATTCCGTTGGATTGATTCGCCAATTAAAAGCCCAAATTTCCACCCAGGTGCGTGTGCGGGTTTTCGCCGGGAAGAATAGCAAAGAACTTCTTAATGAAATGCGCTCCGCCGACACTGAGGCCACAACCACACGGGTTGGGGAAAACGGAGACCTGACCCAATCCATAGGGGATGATCCAGAGCTAGTTCGGGCCGCCGTTCGTCAGGCGTTTATGAGTTCGGTTCCCAACATTGTTCGCGCTGTGGAGAAATTGAGTTGGGAGGGTCGCGTGGCCATGATCGCAGGGGAGAGAGTTTATATCAATGCGGGCCGTCTCTCCGGCTTGCAGATCGGCGATATTCTTAAGGTCACGGAAGAGGGCGACGACGTTTATGATCCTGAAACCGGCCGGTTTATTGGTACGGCGCCGGGGCGCCTTAAAGGAACGGTTGAGGTGGTCTCCTACTTCGGCAAAGACGGCGCGATCAGCGTGATTCATTCAGGCTCAGGCTTTAATGAAAACGATCGCGTCGAGCTTTACTGATTTCCCTATCGTTGCTACATCTTGGCCGTGCAATCTGAATATCTAGGTTTCGTTCGTTATGAGCAGGCATTGAGTCGCCAGCAGGAAACTGCGGAAGACACTATTTTCGGATTTGAACCCATGCCTGTGGTGACTTGGGGATACCGGGCGGACCCCGTGACTGAGTTGTTGTGGTCCAAAGAAGAATGGCAGGGTCGTGAATTTCGACTCTTGCCCGTGGATCGGGGCGGTCTTGCGACGATTCACAATCCCGGCCAGTTGGTGATTTTTCCGGCTGTTGAAATGCAGATGCGCGGGGCCCGCGAATTGATTGAACGGATGGGTAAGGTCACGCGCCTTCTTTTGAAAGAAGAAGGCTGCGAGGCCCGGTGGGATAAGTGTCAACCTGGCTTGTACACGGAGTTAGGCAAAATCGCTTCTGTCGGGATTCGAATTCGTCAGGGACGAACGTTTCATGGGCTAGCGCTCAATGTGCGCAATGATTTGGCCGCTTTTTCGGGCATTCGAGTTTGTGGGGCGGAGGCCGGATCGGTCGACCGCTTAGGGGGCGACCGGCCACTTTCAGATCTTTTTCAGCAATGGATGAGGCTTTGGCTGGGATCTTAAGTTGACAAGAGTCACGGTTTTGGTGGAATTTTACCCCTTCCGGTTGTGCGCTTATAGCTCAGTTGGTTAGAGCGCTACCTTGACATGGTAGAGGTCTCCTGTTCGAGTCAGGATAAGCGCACCAGTTTTTGCCCCATGCCTAATGATTTTTAGCGAACCAGGCCACGGCAAGAACCTTATTGGTCGAGTCTTCTCGAAAAATGGAAACGGACTCCCCTGACAAGGTGGTATTGGATTTCAGGCTGTGGTTCGAGACCTTTGTGGTATTGCTACTTTCAAAATAGGCTTTTGGAAATTGCTTTAAGATTTGCTCAATGTTCATTTCATTCTCTCCGGGCAGTGGGTTCCAAACGATCTGAATCAGCGTCTTTGATTCATTAAAGATGAATTGAGCTCTATCAAAAAGAGTTTTCGGAGCTAAATACTGCCATCTTTCGTTGGCGGTGGATTTTTGCTTAGAATCAGGTGGGCCGAATTTCTCTAAGACCTGCTCTTGGGTCAGGTCAGGTGCAAATGTTCGATTGATCGAGTCAAATGAAAGCCGAGACCCTCTGTCTCTCGATGGAGTTGATGCGCATGCAGTTATCAGAGAAAGGGTCAATAGCACGAATGCTCTTGTCATTTTGCTGGGCTTCCTAACCTGAAGTTAGCATTGAAACGATTGCTAATCCAATCGAAGGCCTTGGGAGTTGTCCTCTTCAGGACCTTCGCCTCAAACAGATAGTACTCAAGATTGTTGGCGAAATCCTCATTTGGTCCCTGCCTCCCGTCAGGTTTTACAAATTGTCCAGATCGCTCTTTATAAAGAAATTTTCGACTCTCGGGGTCAAACTCTGCGATCCATCCGAGCGCTTGACGATAGGAGGCTCGGTCGAGGTCCGTAAAGTTAACAAAGACCTCATGGGCGAGTTCATGGGCGAGAATGCGCGCTAGTCGTTGATCTTGGCCGAAAGCCGAATCATAAAGCACGATTCTTCCGTCATTGTCGTTGCTGGCGGGGTTGGGGAAAAAGATGGATTTCGACATTCTATATATTCCCTTAACAGGAAGGCGCTGCAAGGCTTCGGGGAGCTCATTCAACGCCTCGATCAATCGAGTGCGTTGCTCTTCTGTCCACTGCGAAGGCTTCTCGGATTTGTTTTCCCAATTGGGTGGAGAGCCAGTTTTGAGGATTGGTGACCATGTATCGTAAACTGCGTTCGTTTCTCGGCATGATTCGCTAACTTGAGTCGCCTTAACAAAAGTTCCGTCCGCCCTGTAGTAGGCCTTTCTTGGATGAGCGCTCACATGATAAGTTCCCGAGGGGCAGTCGAGCGCTGCGACCGAAAATGGCAACAAAAAGGGTGTTGAAATCTGCAGTAATTTTCGCAAAACGTCCATGGACTCTTGTACCGTCTCGCTACGTCGATCGTCATCGACATTGATGCGCAGTTAAAATAATTCAAGTCCATTCGTTTTGAGGTCCGATTCACGGATACTTAACCCCCAGTCTTTGATCGCCTCATGAGAAAGAATTCGGTAGACTGATGACCGTATGCGGAATTCCCTTCTTCTCCTCATCAGCATCTGCATGTCCGCCCCAGTCCATGCGGACGTTAAGAATCTCGACAAGAAATTTTCAGTGGCTTTGGCGGCTGTTCAGCATGATTTTGGGCTCAATTTAAATCCGGATTTCAAAGACGCTACCACGCGCCTCCATTATCGAGCCAATACGCCGAGTCTGGCCGGTTTCGAAGTGACCATCAAAGGGCTGACGCTCGCGTACTTGGGGTCAGGTGGGCTCTCGCAATCGAACATCCAAAAGAAAGGCGACACATCTTATGAAGATGTGCGGGCCGGACTGTTCTTTGGCAAAGAAAAGCAATTTGTTTTGCTTGCTTACTACAACCGGTTCAAAGGGCTTTACATTGAAAACACACCTGAGGTGGATCCCGGGGCCGATCTTTATCTGAAGCGAACGGATGTGGAGGCCTTTAATGCCGGGGCAGGGCTTATGTACATTTTTAGTCCGAAGACCTTTTCAGCCGCCGCCGCTTACGTGCAAAGTGCGCGGCAAACGAAATCAGGCGGCTCTTTTTTGCTCTACTTGAGCTCGGCTATGAACTACTACCACGGGACCGATGATTTGATTCCGGTCGAAATCGAGGCCGACTATGGTGATCAAAAGGACATTCGAAAGGCCCGATTCGTAACGACGGCCTTATCCCTTGGTTATGCCTACTCCGTGATTTTGGGGAAATTCTTCCTCAATGGAACTCTTTTATTTGGTCGGGGAGTTCAAACGAAATCCTACACATACAATGAGATTTCAAAGAGTGAGACCGACGACGCGACCAAAACCAACATTGGCGCGTCCATTGGGTACAACGGAGATGCGTTTTATACAGGGCTTTCCTATGTGCAGGATCAAACGGTGTTCAAAGCCGGGACCGTTGAATTTACGCCCTCACTTAATTCGTTTCGGGCGTTTCTTGGCGTGAGGTTTTGAGGCCTTATCTGGGGCCTCCCGCTTTGAACAAATCAATCGATCGAAGAATCGGAAAGTCGCGCCTTAGGCTCTCGTGATGTTCGTGGGTTGTAGCCAGCCATACGCCATTGTCTTGCGGGTAATTGTCGGCTTTATCGCGCAGAATGAATACGATCTTGCTCCCCACATAGACCGAGCGGCAGCCAAACATCGGCTTGGTGTAGGGATCAAGATCGGCCAATTCATTTAAAACAAAATCAAATGGGATGATGGGCATCAGGGTTCCCTAAGCACTTTCATTAAATTCTTCATTAGCATGAACATCGTAGGTCATGCCGTAAACCTTTTTTAGCGCCTGTACAGCTTCCAATCGCAGAGAAGTCCGACATTCGTATCAACAGGGCTCGGGCCCTGTTGATACGAAATTCGAATGCGGGTTTTGAGGCCTGACTGATAACGAAACATAATCTTTCGCGAAGCCAGGCGTTCAAATTTTGGAGAACGCCCAAAGTTAAGTCATGCCGGGTCGGTGAAAAATCGCTAAAGTGGCGGCATGTTTAAGCGCAATCGGGGAATCATTTGGGCCGTGCTCGGCGCGGCATGGCTCTTGGTGTTGGGGAAAGGGGTGGGCCCATTGCCCGCATTGGGGCCTCTCTTGAGTCTGCACAATGGAATTTGGCGCCATCATTTGCAAGAGTGGCCCGATCAACTTCCGCTTGAGAATCTCAATGGCCCCGTCCAAGTTTCCTGGGATGAAAGCGGCGTGCCTCATATCTTTGCGGAAAACGAAGCGGATCTTTATCGAGTCCAAGGGTATTTGATGGCTTCGCAGAGGCTTTTTCAGATGGAACTGATTACGAGAGTCGCTTCGGGTCGACTGAGTGAATGGTTTGGCGAGCGAACACGAAGTTTGGATGAATTCTTCACTCGTTTTGGTATGCGTGAATCGGCTGAAAGGACTTTGGCCGATTTTATGAAGGATCCGGGGACAGCGACCATGCTCGAGGCTTTTTCAGATGGAGTGAATCAATATATAACGAATCGCCCATCCGACCCGGCGGAGTACTTGATTCTGAATCGGGAACCCGAACCCTTTACTCCCATCAAAACCATCTTTATGTCTAAATCACTGACTTTTAATTTGGCCGGAAGAAGCTTTGATCTCTATCTCAGCCAAATCATGAAGGAGCGTGGGTTTGATTTCGTGATGGATCTATTTCCTGACATGGAACCAATGCCATATCGAGACATCATCTATCCCACGCCTCGATTGAAGTCTGCAGACTCTCGGCGTCGCGGGCGAATGGTGGAGGGATCTCCATTTGTCACGAGCTTAAAGAGTATTCCCTTCTTTCCTTGGCCGTCCGCTGGTAAGGGCAGCAACAATTGGGCGGTGAATGCTAAGAAGTCCTCGACTGGATACAGTCTCATGGCTAACGACACACACTTGAGTCTAACATTGCCCAATATTTGGTGGGAGGTTCAGCTGAGCGGTCCCGACTTCAATGTTTACGGCGCCTCTCTTACGGCGGTGCCTGGAATTGTAAATGGGATGAATGCCCAGGCCTCTTGGGGGCCGACCAACGGAACAACAGATGTTTTAGATTTCTATGAGATCGAGTTTGAGAACGAATCTTCGAATCGTTATCGAAAAGGTGATCAAGTTGTCGAGTCCGAGATCCGCAATGAGCAAGTCGGTCTCAAGAATGGTCGTACGATCGAAATTCCCGTCATCAAAACAGAATATGGCTATGTTCTTTATCGGGAGGGCTCGCGCGGTCTAGCCGCGGATTGGTTGGCGCACAAATCGAACAACGAGCTCGGCGCACTTCGACAGTTATACAACATAAGATCTGTGGAAGACTGTTTTCGAGCTTTTCAAAGATGGAATGCTCCCATTCAAAATTTTATCTGTGTAGATCGGAAATCGGTCGGTCTGCAGCATACCGGCATTTTGCCGGATCGACAGGCCCAGCCTGGGAGATTTGTTCGCGATGGTGTTCAGGACACGGCAAGTTCGTGGGCGACATTGTCCAACGAAATGCGTCCTCGTGACGTGGATCCGCCCAGCGGTTTCGTCCTCTCGGCCAATGAGCGACCTTTAGATGACGAAAAAGGTGTATCCCTCGGTTGGGATTTTGAAGAGCCTTGGCGAGGCATGATCATCCGAAAACGACTGAGCGAGAAGTCCAAGATCAGTCCCGCAGACATGATCCGTTTTCAAAATGATGCCTTTAACCTCAAGGCTTCGTTTGCCGCCCCCTCCTTCTTGAAACTTGTGGCACATGCTTCTTTATCGCAGGAGCAGGAAGAAGCATTGCTAGCCATTTCGAAGTGGGACTTTCAAGATTTGGCCGATCGCCCCGAAGGGGCGCTCTTTCGTTTGTGGTTTGAAGTCTTCCAAGACCTGATCTATTCGGATGAATACTCTGTGCCCAGTCGGGATTTTTATCCAAAAGAATCTCGCACCGTCGCGCTTTTGGATAATGTCCTGCTTGATCCGACTCACTCTGACCATGCTGTTGTGGACGATCGTCGAACACAAGAGGATGAAACTCCCGAGTTTATGGTAACCAAAGCCTTTCAACTCGGGTGGGAAGAGTTGAAGTCCACGCAAGGTTCAGAATGGAAGAAGTGGAGATTTCGCGATGTGATTCAAACGGGCATTCGGCACGTGGGTCGGTTTCCCGGTTTCGGTGTGGATTTGCTAACGATGGATGGCGGGCCAGAAAGTATTCGTGGCAACAAAGGTAAACACGGCGCTGTCTATAAAATTGTGGTGGCCCATGGGGAAGATTGGCCTCGCGCCTGGATTCAGATTCCCGGTGGAAACGAAGGCGATCCGTTAAATCCCAATTACGCGCGATACTCAGAGGATTGGGCGCAAGGAAAAATGCGTGAGGCTCAGTTTTTCAAAACGGCGGAGGAAGCGCGCCGATCGTGCAAGAGAAACATAATATTTCAACCACCGAAGGTGCATTGATGTTTTATTTCGCTCTTTTACTGTTTTCTGTTCAGCACATGCTTTTACCCTGGTGGACGACGGCGGTGCTGGCGGTTTTGTTGGGTTTCTTCACCGATATGGATTGGTGGCGGGCCATCACAACTTCATTTGCGGCCGGTCTTTCCGCGGTTATTGCGGCCTATTACTTCGATGCTCGTAGCGGAAGTCTAATCTCCCATCGGCTGGCCGGTCTGTTTGGTGCTCACTCGGTGACTTCTGTGTTTTTGGGAGTCCTGCTTTTATCATCGGTCACAGCCTTTCTGTGGCTTGGTTTTGGAGACTGGCTTTCCAGACGAGTGGGCGCCTCCTAGTGGCCTGAGTGTTGCTCCTTAAGGCCTGGTTGAATTGAGTTTCAATTTTTAGGCGTTTGGAGGATCCATGTCGTCTCGTTTATTGACCAGTCTTGTAATTCTTGCAGTCGTGTCCGCCTGCGGCCCCGTTTTTAAGGTGAAGCACCGACAGGTGGCGAAGCCCGCTCCGGCCCCGGCGCCAGCACCGAATCGGGACTCGGACAAAGGCGCCGGATCGGGTGGCGGAAATCGCATTGAGACCCGGCGGGCTTCTTGTGAAACGGCGAACGACAAGAGCTTGGCCAGCGACCGGGTGGTGCAACGAAAAACGATTGAAGTAAAGATGGAAAAACAGCGAGTCGTAAGACGCGATTGCAATGGCCAGGTGACTTCTGATCGCATGGAAAAGGTGACGTATCCAAAAACGGACATTGTGATCACACCAAGCAAGTGGTGGGCGGGCGCTTATGGCGGGACGCCTTCGTCAGCATTCAATCGCACGACCTGCGCCACTCCCGGTGCTGAGTGGGACAAATTACTGATGAGAATTATCTTCGGTGAAGGCATAGGTCGAGATTGGATGGACTCCATCCGAGATGCTGCAGGTTTTCCGCGCCTTCGATTCAGTGTGGACACATCACCGACCAGCGCCAGCATGCACGTGAAGAAAAATCAGGACAATTACATCGACTATGAGTTTTCCTACTGCGCCGAACAAGACTCCCAATTTGGTCAGGCGACCGAGAAATGTAAGACCCGAAAGACGGTCGAAAAGGGCACATTGATCCTAACGGTCAAGTACACTGAGAACCTGGATATTGGCGGCGTTAAAGAATTGCAGGATCCCAGTTGTCCAGCAGCAAAGAATTAGCTACTGGGTTACATCTTTTAAAGACGATTTAGGTCGAATTCCGCAAGTTTGATTCACGCAAGCGGGTTCATTTTGCCCGCAATCGAGTCGCCCCGAACAATCCGCCGTGCACATGATATCTTGGCAAACCGGTGCGAACTTCGAGTTGATCGTGTCATTGGAATGGCAGCAGGAGTCCGCCACACAATCTGCATCCACCTGACAGGCTTTCTTGTTTGTTTGTGCGGCACCAGCCAGCTGCCGACCTGCCTCTGGGTTTAAGGCGAAATACAGAAGAGCGCCCAATATGAAAATCATGGCGAAGGCAAAATGATTTTTTGTCATAGGCATTACTTACCTCACCTCGCCGCCGTTCAGGTAGTCCCAATAATCGAAGAGTGGGTAGCATCATGTGAACAATTGACGCACCTCATTGCTCGCTGGCGGCGAAGCGATTTCGGCGCGAGAGCCAGGGGAGGGGATCGACGGGTTGGCGATGGTGAATCAATTCAAAATGCAAATGCACGCCGCTGGCTTGGCCTGTGCGACCCATTCGACCTATGACTTCGCCAGGATAAACCGTCTCGCCCGATTGAATGTCCACACTATCTAGGTGGGCATATAAGGTGGCCCATTCATGATCAAATTCGATCAGAACCATATTTCCGTAACCACGAAATTCATTGCCAACATAAATCACTAGGCCTTCGTGGGCGGCCAAAATAGGCTCACCTTTTCTGCCACCAAAATCGATCCCCTGATGATCGGGATCTGAGGAGGGCGCAAAACCGCGATTCACATGCACGCTTTTAACAGGCCAAACCATATTGAAGGGTCCGCTGGGGCGATAAGGCCCCAACCGCTTTTGTTTTGGTGGCAGATTTTCATCTTGGTTTTGTGAGGGTCCGCGAGCGACTGAGTCCGAATAGTCGCTGGGGACTTTGTAATCGCCGACCCCGCGATAGTGATCGGTACTGGTGCGAAAATGGCTGCAAGAGACGGCAAGAAAGGCGATCGATATTAACCCAGCCCGGAGAACACGTTCCATGGCCTATTTTAGCGCTGGTAGATGGGATACTTCAAACAAAGATCGCGAATCTGGGCTCTGATCCGTTCCGCTTGGGCGGCATCACTCGGGTTTCTCAAAATGGATGCGATCCATCCCGCAATGAGACCCATGTGTTCCTCTTTGAGGCCCCGGCTCGTGAGTGCCGGGGTACCTATACGAACGCCCGAGGTGACAAATGGCGAGCGTTTTTCATTGGGAACCGTGTTCTTATTCACGGTGATTCCGGCCCTATCCAAAGCCTGCTCGGCTTCTTTACCTGTGATCTCCGTTTTCGAGAGATCGACCAAAATCAAGTGATTGTCCGTTCCGCCAGTGACCAGATCAAAGCCAGCTTCTAACATGCCTTTGGCCAGGGCCTTCGCATTGGCAATCACCTGACCTGAATAAACCTTAAAATCAGGTTTAAGAGCTTCACCAAAAGCCACGGCCTTGGCCGCGATCACATGCTCCAATGGACCGCCCTGAATTCCAGGAAAAATTTTAGAGTTGAGGGCCTTGGCATTCTTCTCGCGGCACAGAATAAGTCCACCACGTGGACCTCGAAGTGTCTTATGGGTGGTCGAGGTTACATAGTCCGCGTGAGGCACGGGCGAGCTATGATGGCCCGACGCCACTAATCCTGCGAAGTGCGCCATGTCGACCAACAATAAGGCGCCCACCTCGTCCGCAATTTGTCGAAACAAAGAAAAGTCCAAAACTCGTGGGTAGGCGCTGTACCCCGCGATCAATAGTTTGGGTTTAGTCTTCTTTGCCACGTCACGAATTAGGTCGTAGTTCAGCCGTCCCGAAGTCGGCTCCAAGCCATAGTGTTCTGCATGAAACAAAAACCCACTGAAATTGACTGGACTTCCGTGGGTCAGGTGACCGCCATGAGCCAGATCCATACCCAAAACCGTGTCGCCCGGCTTCAGGCAAGCCAAATACACGGCCATGTTCGCCTGTGACCCCGAGTGCGGCTGAACGTTGGCGTGTTCACTGCCAAAGAGCTGATTGGCCCTGTCGATCGCCAGTTGTTCAATGTGGTCAACGAATTCACAGCCACCATAGTAGCGCTTTCCCGGATAGCCTTCGGCGTACTTGTTCGTCAGTATGGACCCCTGAGCTTCGAGGACCGCCTTCGAAACATAATTCTCTGAAGCGATCATCTCTAGACCGAACTCTTGGCGCTCAGTTTCACGCGCGATCCATTTAGCGATTTCAGGATCTACTTTTTCGAGATGCATGGGACCTCCTTGTCAATGGGCGGAACCGAGTTTCTCGACACGTCTTGCGTGCCGGCCTCCCTCAAAAGTCGTGGTAAGAAAGGTCTCAAAGACTTTTTCCGCAATGGGGAAGGGTATAAGGCGACCAGGTAAACAAAGTATGTTGGCATCGTTATGTTGCCTAGCAAGGGCTGCGACTTCCTCACTCCAGCAAAGAGCGGCACGAATGAACGAGTATCTATTGGCTTTTATGGCCATGCCCTGGCCGCTGCCACAGACCAGCACTCCGCACACTTCAGTTAAGTCATCCTTCATGGCCAAACAAACCTTTTGGGCATAATCAGGATAATCAACCGAGTCCTCTGAATCAGGGCCTAAATCGTGAAGCGGCATTGCCTGATAGCGTTCGATCAAATGTTGCTTAAGTTTATAGCCGCCATGATCACTCGCAATCCAAATTTTTTTGTAGGGAATTTTTAACGACTTCACGTCGGACATCATACGCGCCCGAAGAGCAAACTACAATTCGTGCCGCCAAAGCCAAAGCTATTATTCAAAACGTAACTGAGCTTTTTCTCGCGTGCCGTCTTGGGCACGTAGTCCAAATCGCAATCGGCGCTCGGATTATCTAAGTTGATCGTGGGAGGGACCACGCCCGTCGTCAGAGCTTGAATGGCAATTACGCTTTCCACGGCACCTGCCGCACCCAAAGTGTGTCCAATCATACTCTTTGTAGAGGAGATCCACAGTTTCTTAGAATGATCGCCAAAGACTTTTTTGATTCCTTCGGTCTCGATCTCATCGCCGGCTGGGGTGCTTGTCCCATGAGCGTTGATATAGTCGACTTTCTCCGGGCTAACTTGAGCATCTTGCAAACACATGCTCATCGAGCGAGCGGCACCAACACCGCCAGGGGAGGGTGAAGTCATGTGATAGGCGTCGGACGAGGCACCAAATCCGCAGACCTCGGCGTAAATTTTGGCTCCTCGTTGCGAGGCGTATTCATAGTCTTCAAGAATCAGCATCCCGCAACCTTCGGAAAGAACGAATCCATCTCGATCTCGGTCCCAGGGACGGCTGGCCGCCTGCGGATCTTCATTTCGGGTCGATAGAGCCCGCATGGCTCCGAATCCTGCAATGGCAAGAGGCGTAACCACGGCTTCCATCCCACCGACTACCATCACATCGCAGATGCCATCACGAATAAAGCCTGTCGCTTCACCAATGGCATGAGCTCCCGAGGCACAGGCGGAAGAAATCGCGTAATTAGGTCCCTTAAATCCATAAGCCATCGAAATCTGGCCTGATGCCATATTGGTGATGACTGATGGAATAAAGAACGGCGTCACTCGACTCGGACCGCGTTCCATTAGAATTTTGTTTTGAGTTTCGATGTAGGGAAGGCCGCCCATGCCGACTCCGACAAGGGTTCCAATCCGGTCCTTCTCTTGCTCTTTAATTTCGAATTGAGCATCGGCAAGAGCCATCTTGGCCGCAGCCATGGCCAGATGGATAAATCGATCCATCTTCTTTTGTTCTTTTTTAGGAATGTATTCGTCAGGGTTAAAACCCTTAATTTCGCCCGCAATCTTAGTATCGTAACTCGAACAATCGAATTGCGTGATCGGGCCGATTCCAGATCGGCCGGAGACAAGGCCATCCCAGCTCTCGGCCAGGTTTAAGCCAAGAGGCGTAATAAGTCCCATTCCTGTAACGACCACCCGCCGCTGGGGCTTAGGAGGTCGAACAAAAATATTCGCGGCCAAGTCCAACTCCTAAGCTTTGCCCTTCGTTTGCAAATACTTCATCACATCTTGAACCGTGCGAAGTTTCTCTGCGTCTTCATCCGGGATTTCAATTTCAAACTCTTCTTCCATGGCCATAACCAATTCCACGATATCCAAGCTGTCCGCACCTAGATCGTCGATAAAAGAGGACTCCGGCTTCACGCGCTCAGGATCAACGCCAAGCTGCTCTTCAATAATCTTCATTACCTTTGGTTCCAATGACATGGTGATCTCCTTTAAAAAATAAAATTCAGTTTGAAAGGGTACTTATATCCTAATCTCAAGCCCATTGTACAGACTACATGTAGAGTCCGCCGTTCACTTGCAGAACTTGGCCAGTGATATAGCGGGATTCGTCACCTAAAAAATAGGCAACTGCAGAGGCAACATCCTCAACCTGCCCTAATCGCTGCAAAGGGATGCGGCTCTGAATGGCTTCGCGCTGCTTTTCGTCGAGATTGTCTGTCATGTCGGTGACGATAAAGCCCGGAGCAATGGCGTTTACTCTTATGCCGCGGCTGGCCACTTCCAGGGCGGTTGAGCGTGTAAATCCCTCAAGTCCGGCCTTGCTGGCCGCATAGTTCGCCTGACCCGCATTCCCCATTTGGCCGACCACGCTCGAGATGTTGACGATAGACCCGGCACGGGCCTTTAGCATCGGCCTCATAACCGCCCGAGTGCAGAGGAAGGCGCCCCGCAAGTTCGTGGCGATCACGCTGTCAAAATCGTCATCTTTCATCCGCATCAAGAGCTGATCGCGCGTAATGCCGGCGTTGTTCACCAGGCCATCTAGGCCTTCAAATTGGGAGAACACAGACTCAAAACATTTTTCGACAGAGGCGGAATCGGCCACGTTCATTTGTACGGCCATATGACCAGAGCCTGACAGGCTTTCCATCACTTTATCGGCGGCGGCCTGTTGGGAGGAATAAGTGATCGCGACCCGAGCCCCTTCTTGGCTCAATATTCGTGCGATTCCGGCACCGATTCCTCGGCTACCACCCGTAATAAGAACCTTTTTATCTTTGAGCCGCACTTAAACCCCCTTGGCAAAGTCCTCAAAACTCTTCAATTCTTCCAAGCTGTTGATGTTCATGACTGAGATTTCGGCGTCAATTTTCTTAACCAGACCGGCCAAGACTCGGCCCGATCCACTCTCAACGGCCTTCGTCAGACCCAGATTTTTCATGGCGTGAATCGATTCGATCCAGCGAACCGGGGCGCAGATTTGCGAAACCAAATTCTCTCTCAATGCGCTCGCTTGATGAACCGGTGTGGCTGTAAAGTTTTGCACCACCGGAAAGCGTGCGTCGTTCATGTGAATGTCCGCAAGCTCGGCTTTCATAACGGTCTCGGCTGGCTTCATCATGGAACAATGAAAGGGCGCCGAAACCTTCAGCGGAATAAACTTCACTCGCGAGGCACCAGGAACTACGTCGGAGGAGTAGTTGGAGGCCAACCAATCCAGAAGCGTTTTTTTACCGCTGATCACAATTTGTCCAGGGGCGTTCAAATTGGCCGGTTCGATCGGTCCGTCACCCGTCTTTTTCATGGCCCACTCGCAAACCGTCTTGATCTGCCCACCATCGAGACCCATGACCGCCGTCATGCCGCCTTGACCTATGGGCACGGCTTCCTGCATGGCGCGCCCGCGCGTTCGAACCGCACGAATCGCCGCAGGGAAGGGCATGGCCTCGGCCGCAACGACCGCTGAGTACTCGCCGACAGAATGGCCCGCCGCCATTTTTGGAGTCAATCCAAACTCAGAATGCAGAACTCGAAATGTAGCCGTACTCACTAAAACGATAGCGGGTTGGGTATTCTCGGTGAGAGCCAGGTCGGATTCGGATCCATCGAAACATAACTTTTTAAAATTCAAACTGATCGCATCCGAAGCTTCTTCAAAGCACTCTTTCGCGGTTTTGAACTGATCCCAAAGAAACTTCCCCATACCGGGGCTTTGCGAGCCTTGTCCTGGGAAAAGGGCTGCCAACATTTTTAGTACCTCAGCAAGAGAGAGCCGCTGGTTATGCCAGCGCCAAAGGCTGTCAGTAAAAGATTTTGACCTCGGGTGATACGCCCATCGCGAATGGCCCGGTCCATCGCTACGATAATAGTCGCGGCAGAAGTATTTCCAGTGTCTTCAATTTCCACTACGACATGGTCCATTGAAATTCCAAAGTGTTTGGCCACAGCTTCAATAATACGAAGATTGGCTTGATGGGGAATAACCCATGCGACGTCATCGGGACCCATCCCGCTTTTTTCGAGTACGATCTCACAGCAGGCCGACATGGTCCGAACGGCGTTTTTAAAAATTTCACGGCCTTTCATGCGGACGTAATGCAAACCTTCGTCGACCACCTTTTGGGAAATCGGAATGGCCGTACCGCCTGCAGGAAGAGTGAAAAGATCTCCAATATCTCCGTCGGCGCGCAAATGGCTGCCGAAAAACTTAGAGTCCTGACCCTCTTCAGCCCGGGTCAGAACCGCAGCTCCGGCGCCATCGCCAAAGAGAATGCAGGTTTCGCGGTCTTTGTAATTGACGAAACGGTGGAGAATCTCGGCTCCCACCACCAAAATATTCTTCATCGCCCCCGATTTGATAAATTGATCGGCGATGGACATTGCATAAATAAATCCAGAACAGGCAGCAGACACGTCAAGCGCACCACAATGCCCGGCGCCCAGCTTGGCTTGCAACATACATGCGGTATTGGGCATCGGTTGATCGGGTGAGGCCGTCGCGACAATAATGAAGTCGAGATCCGTGGGTTTAAGTCCAGCGGTTTTAAGCGCGATCTTTGCAGCCTCGTGAGCTAAATCGCTCGTAACCACACCGTCTTCGGCAATGCGCCTTGAGACAATGCCGGTCCGCTCTCGAATCCACTGGTCGTTGGTGTCGACCATCTTTTCGAGATCCTGATTGGTCAGGGTTTTCTCTGGGAGAAAGGCCCCGGTGCCGGCAATTCGTGTGCGGTATTCGGCCATTTCGTTAAGCTTGCGCTGTTACGACTTCACGACCGCGATAGTAACCACAGCTCATGCAGACGTGATGTGGTTGGCTAATCGCACCACAATTCGGACAAGACTGGATTCCAGGAGCCGATATGTGGTCGTGCGAACGACGCATGTTACGCTTCGAGCGCGAGGTTTTCTTTTTCGGTGTTGGCATACTCTCATCCCATTTCGTGAAAGGTTGGCATCATTATCAATTTGGCTAGTAAAATCAATCCTTTAATTTCATCTTTTCAAGAATCGCAAAGGGTTTGGTAGAAACCCCTAATTCCTGCCCATCTGGACCATAGCTCAGCCATGGGCGCTCCACCTGGCCCAATCGATTTTCGCAGGTGGTCTCGCAGTCCGGCTTACCGAGGGGCCGCAAGGGTTCAGAAAGAGCAATCATTTCATGCAGATAATTCGCAATTTCGAAGAGATCTGAGGTCAAAACCATGTAGTCGGGCCCATGCTCCTGCCACTCGTGAGCGTGATTGGCCCGGGTCTGCTGATCGCCTTTGGCCATCGGTTTTTCAATCACGATCAGTTCATTGAGGCGAAGCTGTACCGGATACTTGAATTCAAGAGCACACAATGAGCATTCCAAGTCTAATGAGGTTGAGACCGTCCCAGAGAGCAGGAATAGATTTCCCTGAGGTTCTACCCGAACCTGAATCTGGTAAGGGTTGTTTCCTAACACATCGGCCAGAATCCCATTTAATTCGCCTCCATTGCGGTCATAGACGAACTCGCGGCCTTCGGGGGGCAGCTCGCGTAGATGAATTTGAAGTGGAGAGAGGGCTTTTTTCATAGCCGGCCAATTTAGGCCTATGGCGCGACGCAGTCAAGAGGGCCAATTCGGCCGAATCAACTCTACAATTCATCTATGGCGCGCGGAATCGCAGTTTTGCTGATTTTGACCTGGGTCCCTATGGCCTCAGCCAAGATATTTGTGACGAAGGGGGATTTGACCGTTTATTCCGAGCCCAAACGCACTTCGACGACGTTATTCCAGCTCATTCCCGGGCAGCGCATTTCAATCGGTAAGAAACGTTACGGGAAGTTTCGCAAAATTAAAGTTCGGCTCAATGGGGTCGTGCGGTCGGGATTTGTTTCTTTGGAAGATATCACTTCGCCAACTCCGTCTAAGCCACCAAAACCCAAGAAATGGGCGGGTGGAGTGGGGATGGCCTATTCCCGACTCAGCCAAGGTAGCAAGTCGTTTACCACGGATGATCAAGTGAATTACGACATCAGCGAAATCAGCGGCCAAAACACGAACCCCTATGGACTTCTTCAGCTGGGATATGGCGGTTTCTGGCGCTTCTATATGGGTCTTCGCAATGTGGAGCTAAAAGGCACCGCCAAGATTAATGTGACGGGTTCATCTTCACAGGATGTTCTTATCAATTACAAGATGTTGCAAATGGGCGTTCAGGTGGCTTGGGATCTTTGGAGCGAGCGTCTCTACGCCGGGGCCGGATTTGAGGTCTCGAAATCCTTATCGGGGTCGGTAAAAATGGGCTCGCGCAACTTATCAGACGCGGAGCTACCTACCTACTTGGGTTTAATGGGCATTGTGGGCGCACATCTTCTCGTCGCGGATCCTTGGGCTCTGGTGGTGGAAGGGCACGCCGGCATTATTTCCAATCAGACCCCCTCTTTAACTGTCATGGAATTAGCCGTCGCTGGGCTGTACTGGTTCTAACGTCCAAATACCTGAAATTACTTTATTTATCTAAAATAGCACTTGGGGTGGTGTCCACCGGGTGGACAGTTGCCGAGCGTGAACAGGGGATTGGCCAAATTTTGTACAGGCAAAAGCTTTGAAATCGAACAAAACGAATTCTGGCTGTGGCACCACCGTTGCAATTCTCTTCGGCAAGGGACTGAAACGGGAGGATGGAAATGAAAAAGACTTACGTAGGATTTGCTGTAGTCTTTATTGGTTTAGTTACGAATGCGGCTTTTGCTGAAGATATGATGATTGAAAAACAATACGTTCAGACAAATGACTTCAATAAGATGATCAACGAGAACGTGCAGACAACAGAAGATATCCATAATCAAATTCAGCCACAGGCTGAGTTAGATCAAGAGGCCGGAGAAGCTAAATCGGTCTTGGATTTCGTCGATGTTGAAGTCGGCTGGGGCAATGCTGAAGAGCCCGGCCAAGTGGTCGATCGACGCTTTGATAGCGTAGGTCTCCCGCAGGTAGTTGATATCCGATCCGTCGACCTAGATGTCGAGCTGGTGGATAAAGGCTCCTAAAACTTGTGATGTATTTAAGGTTTCCATAGACCCCCATACCCCCTATGGATGACCCCACTCGAGCCGGCTGGACCCCACCCGCCGGCTTTTTTTTTGCTTGCTGTTTTCCTTGTCATGCCAATGTACGTCGTCGGTATAATGGACCCTATGATTTCATGGTTCATGATTGCCGGTGGGACAGTCGCCCTTACCTTTGGTGCGGAACTCCTGATCAAAGGCGCGTCGACGCTTGCAACTCGATTTGGAATTTCACCTATCATAATTGGCCTTACAGTAGTGGCCTTTGGCACGAGCGCCCCTGAAATGGCGGTCAGCGTGAATGCCGCGATTCGGGGCCAGGCTGATATCGCCGTGGGCAATGTCTTGGGTTCAAATATCCTAAATATCATGCTTATTTTGGGCGCCACGGCCTTGATTGCTCCGCTGTCGGTCCATCTGCAAATCATCCGTGTCGAGGTTCCCATCATGATCGCGGCAGGAGTCTTCACCTATTTTTTCTCGCTGAGTGGCCAAATCGACCGCATGGAAGGAATTCTGACTCTGGGCCTATTGGTGGTCTATGTCCTTTTTCAGATTCGCAACTCCCTCGCCGAAAACAAGAAAGATTCGCGGGCGGGTGGGGTCATGGTTTCTCCTGTTTGGCAAGACGGCCTCAGGATTCTTTGCGGATTGTTTTTATTGGTCTTCGGATCGGATTATTTTGTTCAAGGAGCGGTCACTATAGCTAGAGGGTTTGGAGTTTCGGAGCTGGTCATAGGTCTGACCGTCGTGTCCGTGGGGACATCTCTTCCCGAAATCGCCACCAGTTTAATGGCTGCATTGAAAAAGCAGACGGACATCGCCGTAGGCAATGTGGTGGGCTCGAATATTTTTAACAGTCTCGGGGTATTGGGAATTGCTGGTTCGGCTTCTCCGAGTCCAGTGCAAGTTTCGCCCCAGGTATTGAGCTTTGATTTCCCTTTGTCGATCGCGGTTTCTCTACTATGTTTTCCACTTTTTTTGCGAGGCCTAAAAATCGGCCGATTAGAAGGCTTCGGCTTTCTCATTGGATATATTGCCTACGTTGGCTTTCTTATTTTGGACCAATGGGGAAACCCCATGGTTTCAGGCAAGCACGCACAAGTCGTTCATTTCATTTTCCCGCTGGTCGCCTTTTTGTTGATTGTCTATGCGGCAAGAGAACTCATCGCTCATCCTCGAGGCAAAAAGACATAAGAGCCTACTCAAAATCGCAGGCCCCTTTGCTTTCTCAAGACTTCAATCTACTGCAGCGCTGCCTCGCAGGGGGAATTCACGGTCCTTGGTTCGACTTGCGCAATAGGTGCGTCGGCCGGGATTTCAACCGAGGCATACTGTTTCGCCTTGCGCTCTTTCGCGATCTCATTGATATCGGCCATCTTAGATGGAACGAGGACACCGTTTTCAAATTCGATACTGAGATCGTGAGCTGGCTTAGCCGCTGAAGACCAAGGCCAAAGAGAAGCCAATGACCAACCCTTGCGCTTCTTAGGGGCCGCAGCACTAGGCTTTACCAACTCGGCCGTCTGGTAGAACTCTTGGAGCTTCTTTGCGTCCATTTCACCCAGCTCCGCAAGTTTGGCGCCCATTGGAATCAAACCATTTTTGAAATTAGCCTCGAGGGAAGCGCGCGCGAGAGCCTCGCCTTCTTCTAAAAGACTTTGAACTTCAGCCTCCAACTTTTGTTTGGCGGATTCAGATAAAGTCCCAATGTACTCCTGGACCTGCCAGCCGGAGGGAACGGCGTAATTGCCCCAAGTTCGGCCTAAGCCGTACTTAATCACGGCGTCTTGAGCCATTCGGGTGGCCCGTTCAAGGTCATTGCTCTTACCGGCCGAATCGCGGCCTCCTTTGACCACGAGCTGCTCGGCTACGTAGCCGGCCGCGAGAACAGCAATCTGGCGCACGAAGTATTCCCGCGTGTAGGAGATTTCTTTGCTCTTTTCATATTGAGCGACACCGGCGTAGTAGATCCATCGATCGCCAATGCGTGAGACACCGGGGATTACAGAAATCTTGACGCCGTCGAAGGCCCCTTCGAAAAGAATTCGTCGGACGAGTTCGTGACCGGCTTCATGATAAGCGGTGACAAGCTGCTCAGAAAGATTTCGCTCGAGAGATTTTTCGACGTAGGGTCTTCGAATTTTGAGCGAAAGAATTTCGGACTGACCTTCAACGGACACTTCGTAATTTACATATCCAGGGTTATGTTCGTCGTGATTCGAGGTCTTTTCTTTGAATTTAACCAAAACTTTGGCCCCGCTAGGAACCTTGTTCTGCAAAAGCAAATTCTTAAGTGGTTCCTCCACGTCGTCGCGAACAAAGCTCTCAATCGAAGCCCCTTGGTAACGAAGGGAGAATCCTTCCTCGACCACCGTATCAATGAAATCGCTGTATTCCTGCTGGGTCGGGAAAAGGACCTTCCATCCCCGTCGACTGTCCGTCGAGCTCAGTCTTTTCAAAGCTTGACCCAACTTCAACTGGGCCAGCTGTCGGAGAGAGCGGTAGTTATGAGGTGGCATAAAGAAAATATTGTTGCGGCCAATCCGGGTGATCAACGGCTCTGGATAGTATTTCTCAAGAACTTGGCGCTGGAGCTCAGGGTCATTTTGTGTTTGACGAGCGATCTCTTCCCAAGCGTACATCTGAACCGCCATTGGAACATCACGGGGCACGCCGCTATAGAGTTCCTGGCCGGGGTTTCCGGTGACAACGACGGTCACCCCACCCATGGGTCGGGCTTTTCCATCTGAGAACGTGTGCATCACCGGCTCGCGGAAGAAATCGTATAGGGCCTTGAGCAAATCCATATCGCGAACGTTGGCGAGTTCGTCGAAGGCGACGATCAACTTTCCACCATTACGGTCATAATGCTTCATAAATTCAGAGGGAATGGCATTTCCCGCGCCATCCTTTAGCCCCAGAATCTTAACTTTGAAGTCATGCAGCGTCTGAATCTGGGAGAAATCGAAGGTGATAAGTTCATCATCTGACTTTCGCACCAGTCGAGCCAACTGTTTCGCGGTTTCTGTTTTACCTGTACTGGATAGTCCATTGAGCATTATGACGTTTACAGGACGGGACGAGGAGCCCTGACTTTCATTTTCAATATTAAGAATGCGCTGAGCAATTCGCTCCACCACCTCATCGATACCAAAAACGTGCTGTTTCAATTGGCCGGCGAGACCAGCGAGCTCCTCGATGCGGCTGTCGGAAATCGGCTCCGCAGGGATGTCTTTCAGCGTCGCACGGATCAGCTGGCGAAGGTTTTTCTTTTGACCTCCGCCCTCGGCTTCAATCACCAAGCTGAGAGTACGATCGTCGTTGCTCGCAATCGAGAGTTTTATCTTGAGTCGCTCAGCCTGAGGTAAACGGCCTTCCCTCAGGGCATCGATCAACGGCTGCTCGACTAAGCTGGCCAATCGACCAAAGATGGGTCGAGCATTCTCCTCTGGGGAGTAGTCGTACCCCTGAACCATTTTTAGGACGTCGGGTCCCCATTCCAGGTGGATTTTGCCAATCATATCCGAATCACTCATCTTGCGACTGAGATCCTCGAGGCCGATCTTTGCGATCTTTTGCAAATCCTCGGGAGAGAGGGGCCGCATCAGAAGAACTAAATCGTCGGGGACCCGGTTGAGCATTTCTTCGGAAATTCCAGGTTTAGATTCGTCACGATCAGCGCCGTTGGCTCGACCATTGGTGGCTAGAATTTCGGCTTTAAGAGCCGCCTTATTGTGATGAACATGCTCCCATTTGGCGAGGATCTGCTCGTACGACATCGGCTTTCCATGCCGTTGGCCGTTGGATTCTCGCGAAGTGACAAGACCAATACCTTCATTCGAGGCAATGACGAAGCGGATAGGGACGAAGATCTCAGATAGGCCTCCGTTCGGGTTGTTGATCGTGAATCGGCCCTTTTCAAGGGCTTCTTTCAAAAACTGATCCTTCATTGATTTGGACCAGTTGTGAAATTCATTTACAAATACAATGCCGGTGTTGGGAGGGAAGTAACCTTGTAAAGTCTCACCCTTAAAGTCCTTGTTTTCGAGGACCTTGTAGGTCTCTTTGCCGCTGCCAGTGCCCTGAGTTTTCTCGATTTTGTATCTTCCACCGGAATGTTGAACGAGGAATTCCAGAAATGGCGGGAAATTGTCCGAACCTACATAGCCTGTGGCGGAGCCCAAAAGTTGCCACAGGTCCGCGTTGGCCCGAAGTTTCGGCATGCGAAACATATGTTTCCGATGAGCCATCTTAAATCCATGAAGGGCATCGGTCAGCACTTCAGCGGCCGTATCTTTACCTGTTCCAGGTAGGCCCATTAGATAAATCACGTCGGGTAGGGCCCGGGACTTTTCATAAAGCTGCGCCCGCCATTCGAGATCGACAAGGGCTTGAATCACTTCTGGTTGGCCGACAATTCGAGCTTCCAGATAATCTTGGAAGCGTTTCATGTAGGCGTCACCTCTTTGGCTTTTGCCAATGATGTGATTGATGTGATCGTTAAGATCCAAAAGAGGTGTGCGATTGTTCTCTAAAATTTTGTAGGTGAAAACCAATTGGCGGGTGGTCCCGTCGTCGGTGGGATCGACCAGACCTAAGCGTGCGACGTGCTCTTCGATTACATCCGTTAATTCTTCAAGGTAGCGCGACGGAGAAGCAGTTCCAATTTTAGCCATTGTATCTAGAGCTAGGGCCATGACCTCAAGACTGCCTTTACCATTGTCTTTAAGGCCACGTTTCATCTCGTTGCGCAGGACTGCGAAAAGCGCTTCCACCGCTTCTTGTGTTTGGTACTGACCAAGCGCCGAAACTCGATAGAGTGGAATCGCATTGTTGTTGGATCGACCTAAGACCTCTTTCAAGAAGGCGAGGTCCTCATTCAGCATATCTCGAAGAGCTTCTAAATCGGCCTGATCCAGGGATTTAATGTACTCGGTAGTGTAGACCGTGGATTCTTCGTTCCCATCTTTGGTCCAACCCTCAGAAGAAAAGGCCAGAGCCCAGACTGACAAGCAAACCAGTGCTAATTTTTTCACGAATTCCCCTCTCACCCTTTTTACTGATCCACCCCGGATCCTGAGAGGCTGTGCTATCGAATGCTTAGAGAGAGTGTCCACGCTCGAATTCAGCTCGGCTTAAATCCTGAGCAAGGCCACCTAGGAAATTAGTTCATAGAAATCATAATTTTTGCATGGGTTTAATGGATCACTCTCAATCAGATCCGTCATGCGGGTGCCGTGTGAACCCAATTTGGAACCTAGAAAAACTTACAGGGTAAAATCTGTCGCCACTTTTAGTGCGGCGTTGCATAATGGAAAATAATTGGTTCAATTACAAAATCAAACGACGCAGTTCTTCCTGAGAGTAGAGGTAATCGGCGTAGACCATCGTGTTGGTGATGTTGCGATGACCTAGGGCCACCTGCACTAAACGCAGATCTTTGGTCTTCTTATACAGACGAATGGCGAAAGTATGTCGGAGGCAGTGAAGCTTCTTCTGCACGGGGCGATAGTGCTCCCAAATCTGTCGAAGGCGATTGTAGGAGATCGGAAACAAGTGATGATCTTGAGCGCGCTCCACCTCGCGCTGAAGCTTTTGAAAGAGCCAAGACGGTAGCGGGAGCTCCCGATCATTACTGCCCTTGAGTCCGTGAATGAACACGGATTCTTCATAACTATTCAGGTCCTCGACCTTAATATTCAAAACCTCACGAGCTCGGGCGCCCGTGTTGAGTAGAGTCCAGAGCAGTGTGCAGTTGCGCGGCTCCTGGTCCTGAAACGAGTGAAGAATGTGGACCAATCGATCGTGTTCCGGATCCAAGAGGTACTTATTTTTGTTGAGAGCATACCGGACTCTCGACGAGGCACTGGCCATTTTTTGAAACTCCCGCGTGTGGAAAATCTATATATAAAATAAGTTTATACGCCTTGAGCCAATCGGCGATTTCACTCGATGAGGGGAGTTTCTGATTCAATTGGGCGACGATATTCAAGATAAGTCAACCACTTAGCACTGTAACTTATAGTTATAAGTGGTAGCTCAATTTGGAATCACCCTCACTTCTACCTATTGAGCCATCCAGGCTCATTGATACATAAGTTGTAACCACCCAGGCCCGTACCAAATAATTGTACTTTACAACGCTTTATCGTGTGATTCACAATTTAAAGAGGTGAAATACAACACGATGTTCGAGGGGGTTCCGCTTGGATTTTCATCTTGAGGACCACAGCTTCCAGGGGGTCGACCCATCGCCGGGTCGAAGCAAGACGTCTCAGCGTTTAAAATACGAGGCGGAAATCAGGGTTTTTCGATCGAAATATGGGGGCCTTGAACAGGTCCGCCAGGGGATGGGCCTCACCCGTCGAAAGATTTGCCAGCTTTTAATGGTGGATCCTTCGGCATGGACAAGATGGCTACGGGATGAGGACAAAGTTCCGCCCGCCATCTATAGATCACTCGAAAGCATGATTCTTTTGAATGAAAAGAACCCGGATTTGATGCGAGTTTTAGGGTCCAGGGTCAGTCAAAGCCTGGGGATCGAAAAAAGCTCGGAACTAAAGTTGAAAATCGAGCATCTTGAGGCCGAATTAGACGCCTTAAAGTCTAAAAACCTAGCCTCCACGGCCAAAGCTATGACGCTTTTGATAGGTCTATTCTTTCTGGCGATCCTGGTGCTGCTGATGCGGTAGAGCTCGAGCTTGTTAAATCCCGGAGGACGGATTTTCCAAATAAAACATAGCTGTCATTCACATGGGCGCTGGCCGCAAAATTCGGTTTTTGCATTAGGGTCCTGTGGGCCGTCGGTAAGTTGTAGCTTGGAATGGCAGGGTAGAGATGATGGCAAAGATGCAGGTTTACGTTGTGGGGCGAAAATAAGGAATTTTCAAGAGGGCCAGAGGTGATATCTCGAGAAGAATTCAATTCATGCTCCCGAGGCAGGCCAAAATGTTCCCCCACGCTTCGAATTCTTTGCAGCAGAGGAAAGACCAGAAAGAGCGGTGCGATCCAATACAGAAAAACCATAGACCACCCGTGCAAGGCGGTAATGATCGTTGCCGCTAAAGCAAAGAATAAAGTCTTCTTAATCAAGCGCTTGCGTAACATTGAACTTGTAAAGGTCTCTCGTCGAGTCAGACCCGAATAAAATAGAACGATCTGACACCACTCTTTTAATCCGGCGAAAATCATAAAATAAGGTAAAAAAGCTGCGATTTTTGCTTTCGTGACCGGAAAATTCCATTCGGCGAGATCCTTTTTTCGAATCCAGTCAGGATCCTTGTCCGTATTCAGATGTTCGTGGTGACGGTAATGAGTTTCTCGATAAGTGTCCATATCGAAGAGGACTGGATAGGCCGCAAGCCAATTGGCAATTCGATCGTTCCATCGTTTTCGAGCCGCCAGATGTTTGTGCACCCCTTCGTGGACCATAATAAAAAGTCCATGTTGGCGTCCCGCAATCACGAGGACTGCAAGTAGATAGATCCAGATGTTGTTTGCTTGCTCAGAGAGAGTCGCCATTCCTAATATGATGATCCAATCCTGTAGGAGTAGCAACCAGCTCTTCCAAAATTTGGGTCTAGTTAAATCTTGAAGCTCTGCCTTAGTAAAAAAAGTTTGTCCTGCACTCATATTGAACTAAGCCGCCTTCGGAAATGTCGCAGATTCGAAGCGACCGACTGTTCGTTCCCCATGAACGACCCGTCGTTCCCACAGATTTTCTACAAACTGGCTGACCTCCGCAGTTTTCCCTAAAACGGCCGTCTTTCGATCAATGGCGATGATGTCCACTTCGACATTGTGCTGTGAGTAGCCGGACTTTAGGCATTTAGCACCATGCCCGTAGCAAAGTTGGTTCACTTTTCGATCATTGCGAGTGTAAGCAATCAGGTGGTCACAATCCGAGGATAAGAATCGCTTACATCCGAGCCCTATCAGACCATCTGCAATGATGCCGTTGTTCACTTTGCGCCACTCGGGCACCACGGCTAAATTCCCCATACTCATAACCAGGTGGGCGCCTAGTTCCTTGAGTTGGGCAAGCGTTTCTGGTGGGTAAGCTTTGAAGTACGAATGATTGAGGTGGGATCTCAATTGGAAATTGTGCCATCCATAGCAGAAAACTCCAATGACACGATTGCCCTCGAAGATAGCCGTGACTTCGTCCTGTCGGTCAAATTCGTCAGAAAAGAGGTGTTCAAGTCCCTTAATTTCTCTAAACGTTTGTGACCAGATGGTGTGCCAACAATCGTAGACCCTTTCGTATAGGGCCACGGCTTCCTGATGGTCTTGCCATCGATCTGTAAATATATGATAAGATAGGGATTGTGGTAATTTGCTCATGCTTTTTTCTCCGGCCATAATTGTCGGTTGGAAAAGCATTTGGATTGAGGCCAATAAACAACTCTAGGACTAATTCTGGCCATTCCGAAGGAGCCATTTGCCTGGCGGACCGCGGCATGCTAGTTTTCATGAAATGAACAATTTAGCCCTTTCTCAAAATCTTTTTAAGTTTAACGAGGGAATCTCCTTCTTAGATGAGTTTGTCCATTTGTCGTCCCGAGTTTCGGAATTGGCAAATGAGGTGGGCATTCAAATAACCCCTTTCCGCAATTCGAATCTTCCGCACTTTTCGCGAAAATCCGAGGAGGAAAAGAGCCGCGTTATTTGGGATCTTCGAAACTACGTAACGGTTTGTGAGAAGGTCCAGGATGATGGGGGCGACCTCAAGGATCCCGTCACTGTTACATGGATGGCTATAAAAGAAATGGGTATGCGCCCACCTTCTGATTTATTTTCCCATATCACGGCTGACAATGTGATTGAATTTCACAACCAGGATGGGATTCAGATTTTCCGAAATTTTCATTTTTATCAGTATTGCAGCTATTCTTTGGAGGAGCTCTACTGTTTTCCGTGGAGCACGCTCTATTCAAGGAATGAAGAGGCGCTCAATTCATTACTTCGGATATTTGGGAGTTTTTACTGTGGTGAAATGAAGACCGGAGTAAGGACGGGTATTGCTCCACACATTATCGAAGAGATTTACTCTCCCTTTAAATACAAAATTTATGCAAGCCAGGATTATGCGGCCCCGTTGTTTGATCTTACGGGGCGTCCTATTGCCTCTATTATAGTCGAGACGGGTAGGTTAGTGAACGCCCCTCTGTCTCCTGAGGAAGAGGAGCGTATTTTGTTGAATCATCAGAGCTATTTCGATTTCCAACTCTAAACGGCCCGTCGAATCGACTTTGTCTCCGCTAGTTCTTTACTCTTGATAAGCACTTCTCGATAGAGGTCGCTCGAAAGATCGAGGTTCTCCATCGCGAGCTTGGCTTCATCTTGGTTGAGTTTATCCATGTTCCGAAAGGCTTCGTCGAGATGTCCTACGTCGGCTTCACTGTGAAGTTTGATGAATTTGGCGGATTGGGGGCCGTGCGCATCATGGACTCTTTTGTGAATTTCTGGACCATAGTATTCGGCGATAGCTTCAAGTGCCAAGGTGTAACCAAAAAATGAAGCTGCGTTCAGATGTTGAATCCAATAGTACTGAACTTGATACATCGCTTGCGACGGGGCCAGGGCAGGGATGTCGGAGGGCTGATAGCCGAGCGCTTTCAGATCGGAAATGGCGATGAGTTGATGACCACGCTCCTCTTTTGAGTGATCAACGAATCGTTCGTGCAAGAAGCTTCTCTCGATTGGGGCGTAGGCACCTGCCAGCGCCACTAATCGGGTCGAATGGTTGACCATATAGAATGTTTGTCCTAGCCAGATGGCGTACGCTTCCCTGTTTTCCCACGGATAATCGTGAATAAAAGGTCCTGTCTTATCCATCTGCTGTTTGGCGGCCTCGCGAAAATTGATCATATTCACCTCTCTTGAAATTGTTTAATATCATCATGGCTCCCGAAGGACCCTTCAAGTCCGGAATGAAAAAGCTAACCCAAGGCATGGTTCCAAGCCCCAGCATTCAGTCTTTGGTGTAAGCAACAGAAATCCTTGGGTGTTTCTGGTCTGGAATTGAATCACAGATAGAATTTTTAGACTGGACGACGTAGAATGTGGAATTCACGGAGGATTCGAGTGGTCCGCCTATTGATGGTTGCGGTTTTGTTTCTGTTCAATACCACGTGCACGCGGTCAGTCCCCAATGTCTCGCTGCGCTTATCGATTCCGGCGCCTTCGGGGCTAGCGGACTTAGATGCGAATGATCTACTGGAAGTGGTCATCGTTAATATTCATATTCCGGGAAAGCCTCTCCTAGTGCGCGAGTTCAATTTTGAAAACCAGTCGATTCCATTGGGGCAGGACTTAAATCTAGATATAAACGACGTCCCCGCCGGATCAGGGGTTTTCGTTCAAGTGCTAACGGTTTATTCCAATCAGGTGAACGGCGTCTTTAAGTTTTTATATGGTGATGCGACCACCACGGTTTCATCGGGTGCGCCTCCCGTGGAAATTACGGCGGCCAATGCGGGAGCTTCGGATCGGATGATCCGATTGGCCGGGCGAATTTTGACCTCGACGGTGCCTGACGCAGGACCAACCGGGGTCCTCATCGCTCAGTTCCAGCCGCCCAACGGCAAGCCTTATATGAGCGTAGACAAAACTCCCATAGTGAATGGTTGGTTTCAAGCGTTTGCCATCGACTCGACGACCGCCGGATTTCGCTACGTCATGGGCGATACGGTGGTCTTTGACAATTTGAATTCGCAATCGCCGGCACTGGCGACCTCGAACTCTCGACTTCAGGTGCGAAAACCGGTCAGTGCCCGCCGAGATAATAGCCAGACGCGCATGGACCCCGAAACGGACTACTACTTAGGCTTTTGGGGGGCAGGGAGCGGAAAGCAAGTGTGCTACGTGGACACCCATGAAGCTCTGCTCAATATTTACACCGACGCGACGTTGACGACGCCTCTCGAATATCGAAATACGGGTGCGACCACTGCCAATGTCCGCCCGGTGGCAGGAGGGAGTGCTGAATCTAACTATGGCGTCTTTGCCACTGCAGGATCAACCTGCACCAATCCGCAACTGCTCTCCGGCGATGCTCTTATTTTCCACAATCAATATGCCAATGACGAGCGAGACTACGCGGGATTCCGAGTGCCCTATCAGGCACTGCGGCCATTCACTCTTCGCCCAAGCTATCTGATAGGCGATTACTTCACGGGGCCTGATCGCTGGGAAATTAAGTGGAAATATCTGCCAGGGGCGGCTGTGACGGGATTGGGAACTGAAATTTGGGCCAAGTACGAAGCCAATGGCGGGGGCGGTGGTGGCAAGAATGAATGCTCTCGATTAACAGAACAAGGATATCAACTGATCTCCTCCGTCGCCGCACCAACTGAAACTTACAGCTTTACGGGAGTCCCTGGCCAGCCCATGACTGCTGCCAATCGATATGATTTCCGAATTGCGGCCTGCGCTTATTATGAAGCTCCACAAGGACGCACTCAGTTGGGCGAGTACATTGAGGCCAATTGCTTAGGATCCAATTGCGGCGAAACGGAACACTTTGGTTGGGGTGTGAGTAATAAAACCATTTCGGGCGGGCAATTCTTTGATTCATTAACTCCTATCTCTGGAAAATCGCAAAGAGTCACTGGGGCCATTGCTAGCTTTGATAACTACACCTCACTCGCCGTGGGCTCGGAAGTCGGATTTTTTTCGGGCCAAGAGGCTCTCGTTTTGGTGAACGGTGCGGGTAGCGCCACCGACTGTGGCTCGTATCAGGGGCAAACAATTGATGTGGGAACTTTTGGCTTTGCTCGAATCTTAAGTACCGGCACGGGGGAGATTCGAATCAGTAAAGGAACTTTCTTGGACGGAATCACGACGACGAATTTGTCGGCCGCGGCCACGACTTCGACCTTTTGTTATGTGCAAATTGTCCAAATGATCCACTTTCGGGACATCACAATCACCGGTGGTCCCGCCAACTTGACCTTGGGAGCTGCATTTGATTATGGCGCGGGCGGCGGAGGCGTCATCGCCTTTCGGGCCAATGGAACACTCAATTTGGGCACCAGCGGAGATAAGATTGATGTATCCGCCAAAGGTTATCCTGGAGCGGACAGCACTAACGCCAATGGCGGCGGAGATCGACGTGCCCCCATCGGGTCGGGAATCAACCACATGGGCGGTCAGTACGGACTCGACGCAAGCGGAGGAGCCGGCTTCGGTGGCGGTGGGTCTGGTGCCATTACGACTGGAGGCATTGCCAGAACAGAAACCAATCAGGGGCTTCGTCTGGTCTTTGGGGGCGGCGCTGCAAGTAGTGGAGGCAGTGCCAATATGGGCCAAGGTGGCGGAATCGTCTTTATTGCGGCGAAGGAAATTGTCAGCGAGGGCGGCGGAGCGATTTACGCCGATGGCGCGGGCTCAACGAGCTACAGTGGAGCTGGTGGTGGAAGCATTAACTTGATCACCAAAAAACTTTCGAAAGGCGCCTCCACTGGGGGAGTTAACTATTTGGCTCGTGGCGGAGACTCCAGTGCCACCAATAGTGGGGGCGGTGGTGGAGGCTTCGTTTCTGTGATTGCCTGCGCGAATGATCTGGCTTCAACGAATCTTCAAACCCTCGGTGGCGCGTTGACCGGTAGTGGTGTTGCCGGGTCGACAGGTTCAACTTCCGCCTATCCCAGCGCCACTAACTATGGGATCTGCCGTTGATTTAGGCGTCTTCGTCGTGCCGCGCCAATCGAGCTAAATCGCACTCGATAAACGCTTGAACCCGCCCCTACTTTTCCCTATTCTCTTGCCTCCTGACTGGGAGGACTTGTGTTAACGTTTGAACTCATCGAGAAACACGGTGAGCACGAGGAAGTCGTGTTCTGCCATGATAAAGACAGCGGCTTGAAAGCCATCATTGCCGTGCACAATACAACTTTGGGGCCCGCCTTAGGTGGTACCCGAATGTGGCCCTACAAGAGCGAAGAAGAGGCTCTGGTGGATGTGCTGCGACTATCAAAGGGAATGACCTACAAAGCTTCGGCTGCGGGTCTGAATCTGGGTGGTGGAAAAGCCGTCATTATCGGTGATCCCAAAAAAGACAAAACCGAAGCCATGTTCCGTACTTTTGGCGCTTACGTTAATTCGTTAAATGGAAAGTACATCACGGCTGAAGATGTGGGGACTTCGGTTCACGATATGGCCTACGTTTTTATGGAAACTCCTTATGTGACGGGTATTCCGATTTCCTTTGGTGGATCGGGAGACCCATCACCCTTCACTGCGCACGGCGTGCTGATGGGAATTAAGGCTTCCGTGAAAGAAAAATTGAAATCGGATTCATTGAAGGGCGTGCGCGTGGCCGTTCAAGGTTTGGGTAATGTGGGCTCGAATTTGGTCGAGTACTTGGTGAAGGAAGGGGCCGTAGTTACGGTCGCCGACATTGATCAAGAGCGAGTTAAGCAAATGACAGCCAAGTTCGGACTCCAAGCGGTGGATCCGGATGGGGTTGTGACAAGTGATTGTGACGTTCTGGCGCCTTGCGCCCTGGGAGCGGTTATCAATGACCAGTCGATCACCAAGTTAAAATGTAAAATCGTCGCGGGTGGAGCCAATAATCAGCTGGCCGAGCATCGACATGGGGATGCCCTGATGGAGCTGGGAATTCTCTACGCTCCAGATTATGTCATCAATGCCGGCGGTCTGATGAATGTATTTGTGGAACTTGAGGGCTATTCGCGTGAACGGGCCTTCGAAAAGACGACTCAAGTCTATGACAATTTGATGCAGGTTTTTGGAATTTCTCGAGAGGAGAAAATCGCGACACACAAAGCGGCGGACCGTTTAGCTGAAAAGCGCATTAAGTCTATCGCAAGCTTACGCCAACATCATCATGGTCGAATGGCGCGACCGTTCTCGACTCTTAAAGAAATGACCAGTCGACAGAAATAGGGTGAATTATGAGTAAAAAGCAGCACGAAGAGGCGAAGGCGCCCGACGCGTTTTTGACCACCTCTAATCAAGTTTTGAACTGGATTGAAAAACATGCGCTGCCCGTGTTCGGCGCGGTGGGTCTGCTGGCGGTCATCGGAATCGGCTACGTTGGTTACGGGTATTGGCAGCGTCAGGTGGAGCAAAAAGCCGCCGAGCACATTTACCAATTTGAATCGGATCTTAAAAAGGCCGAAAAACAGGTTGAGGAAGAGCGATCAAAGATCCAGGCGAAGGGCAAAAAAGAACTCGAAGCACCAATCGACTTTGATAAGTCCTATAGCGCCATTGTCGAATCGATCAAACAAGCCATTCGAAAAGAGTCCGGCACACGGGCTGCGGTGGTGTCAGCGTTAGGCCTTTCCAACTTTCTTCTACAGCAAAAGCAATACGCCAATGCGCTTGAGGTCTTGCAGCTACCGACTTTTCATCCCGGCACAGGGGATCTGCTCGGTGCCTTCTTTCGTATGCAATACGGTGCTGTGTTAATTGAAAATGCCAAACCGGACGAAGCGATCAAGAACTACGCTGAAATCGTCGACTCTAAGAATCTAAAAGCTTTCCATCCGGAGGCTATGTTGAAGATGGGAATCTCCCATGAAATGAAGGGCGATCTGAATAAAGCTCGCGAAGTCTATGAAAAGATTGGGCGTGAGTATCCGAATTCTGAGGCCTCCTCGACCGCCAATCAGTATCTTAGACTCATGGAACTAAACTCATCCAAAGGATAAAGATGTTGAAACGCCTAGCCCTCGTCTCGTTGCCGTTTTTGGTCGCTTGTTCGAGCATGTCGTCGACACCCAATCGATTCGTCATAGACAAGCGTTGGGTGCGGGACACATTGAAAGAAGAGTACCTTGGTGGGCGGCGCATGCATAGGTTTTCGCCGGTGCTGACTGAGACGATGGTGATCACCGCCAATTCGATTGACGGCATGGTAGCCTATGACCGTCAGACGGCCCATCGCCGCTGGCGACTCGATATAAAAGATGGCTGTGAGGGTGGAGCTGTTATCTCCGATGGCGTGTTGTTCTTTGGAGCTGGTGACGGTCAGTTCTACGCGGTACAGGCCGAATCTGGGACCGTCCTTTGGAGCTACCCTCTCAAGTCCGAGGGACTTTCTCGACCTTTGGTTAAAGGTCCGGAAGTCTTCGTACTGGGCGGGAACAATGTGGTCCACAGCCTGAATGCGAAGACGGGAAAATTGAATTGGGTTTACAACCGACGGGAAGCCACAAATATTTCGATTCGCGGTGGGTCTCGACCTGCTCTTGCAGGCGATTTGCTTTTAGTAGGCTTCTCGGATGGTGCATTGGTCGCTTTGAAAAAGTCTTCCGGGGCCATTGTCTGGGAGGCGACATTAAATCGTAACAAGCGGTTTAAAGACGTGGACGCCTCACCCGTCGTCGACGGCGATATGATCTATGTATCGAGCTATGACGGCGCTTTGTACGCTCTCAATCGCTCGGATGGCCGCGTTATGTGGATGGTGGATGAAGGCGGCTACGACCAGGTCCTCGTGAAGGGGAAGACTGTTTTTCATTCAAGTTCCACCGGAAAAATCATGGCCATCGATAAGAGCTCTGGCAAAGTGATTTGGAGTCATGACAATCCCAGAGGAATTGCCACAGCCCCCACTTTGATGAAGGGCGTTCTGATCTTTGGTGAGATGTCTGGCGCCTTAAGATTTTTAGATGCGCGGACAGGCGATTTCTTAGGGGAGTTTAGCCCTGGGCGGGGAGTGACCTCGACCGCATCGGTTGACTCAAAAACTGGTGATGTTTACTTTATGTCCACAGATGCCAATCTTTTTGCCCTTAGGGTCAGCTGGCAAAAAATGTTTCATAACTGGGAATGGGAATGAAAATCGCTGTTTTTTGGCTCTCGATTTTGATTTTAAGTGTGGCCGCATGTTCCCATGGTCATTGTCGGCATAAGAAAGAAGATGCACCCACCGCAATTGTTTCACCGTCCGAAGTGGGAAGCGGGACTGACGCTGGACAGAAGTCGGATGCAATTGAACAGAAAGTTTTTGTTTATAAATACGATGGAAGTCTTCAGTGTGGCGCTGGAAAAGCGATTGCCTTGGATGTCATGGCCAAAGAATTGGCTGGGATTCCGATTTATTCTTCTAATAAGAAGCAAGATGGCCTTATGCACATTCAAGTTTGTGGTTCCAATACTGGAATGGCCAATGTTTACGAGATCTCCGCAAAAGATTTGAAGAAAGCAGAAAGTAAAGGATTTAAAAAATGGGGGTTCCAATGAGTTCTATGACGATTGATCAAATTCACAAGATGATTCGCGATGTACCTGATTTTCCGAAACCCGGTATTTTATTTAAGGATATCACCCCCGTGTTGGCGGATCCCAAGGCGTTTAAGTCGATGATCCATCATTTGGCAGAGCTGGTTCCTAGTGGCACGACTCGTTTGGTGTCCATCGAGAGTCGTGGATTTCTTTTAGGAGCTTCCCTCGCGATGGAGATGGGCATAGGGATGGTTTTGGTTCGCAAGCCTGGAAAACTTCCGTATGCGACGTTGTCACATTCCTATGACTTGGAATACGGCAAGGACACACTTCAGATTCATGTGGATGCCCTGACCTCAGGCGACCAAGCCTGCATCGTGGACGATGTTTTGGCCACTGGTGGTACGGCTCGCGCCACGGAAATTCTTTGTATGGAAACCGGCGCCAACGTGAATGGTTTGGTGTTTTTGATGGAACTTGGTTTCCTCAAAGGACGTGACAAGCTCAAAGCTCCGTCACGTAGCTTAATTACTCTTTAGAATTCGACGCGGACTTAGAATCCGATTTGCGACTAACGGGCTTCTTAACTTTGGGTTGAAGCCTTCCGGCTTGAATAGCGATTGTTCCTGCGATGTCTTGCAGGCGATCAAATTCTTCTAACTTCTTTAGGTCCTCATTGCCTTTGAGCTCAATGGTCAGCACGGGAATTTTGCGGTCCACCCACATATAGCGACCAAGACTTCCTGGAAAATTACCGAGCGATATCCAGGGAAGTGGTCTAAAGGACGGTGGTGAGCGCATCTTGGGACCATCCAAATCAAGAACGCCCAAAGGGGTGTGCACGGAAATCAAAAAATCCGGTTTAAAGTCTTCGAAGTGACTGACTAAACATTGAGTCTCGATTTCACTGGCGGGCCCAGTCCCGGGATTACGGCGCGGGTCCAATTTTCCGTTCTTTTTCCAATAATCGAGCGCTGACTTTTCCCAGTCTTTGGTCGGAAAATTTCGATTGAGATCCACGCCATTGGCGTTCATTCTGGTTTTCAGCTTCCACCCATCAGGATTGGCTATGGGAACCACGCGCCAAGAATTTCTTGGATCAATTTTTTCCAGGCGAGTCATCCAGGCTCGTCCCATGACTCCGGCCATGGTTTCATCCCCGTGAATGAGAGACTTTACAAAAATCCGTTTTGGATTCTTCGAGACACCCGCTCGATCATAATGAAATATGGGAAGACCTTTCATGCTTTGGCAATTGGGGAGCTGCTTCACCTTCGCACAAGCTTTGGCTAGATCCTCAGCAGAATCCAGCATGGGAAGTTCTTTTAAAGAGGTCTCACAAAATTCAGCGAGCGTCGGATGGTCAGTAATAGATTCACTCTGACCAAAGGCCAAGCTCATAAGCAGTAGGACGGCGCGCATGGTTGAAGTTTAGGCGGCATTGGCAAGTTCGTCAAAGATTTCAATTTCTCGGGCAACTGAGGCTAGAAAGAGAGATGGATCCTGATCCAGATCCTGTAGCGGGATACTCCCGATGAACAAGGTCCGCCAAAGCCTTTAAATTCAAACGATTTCCACTCTTGAAGAAAGGAGAAAGCTGCGACGACTTTTCAGCACTGGCCAGAATCAATCGTTCGACCTCGGCTGGAGTAGGGGGTTGGCCATAGGCATTTTGAATGAGTCCAATGACAAGTCCGGCAGCGGCGCTGACCAGCGGTCCCGCCTGTGAAGTTCCTGCCAGGCGACCATAAGTAGATCCAGGTAACGTGGAATAAAGTCCAGTTGTGCCAGTCTCGGCCCCGGGTGCGGCAATTTCACCGTATGTTGTAGAGAAGTGACTAAAAAAGCTTTTTTCGCCGGTTTGGATGTCATAGGAACCCACGCCAAGTACACCCTCTCGAGTGGAATACATCGCGGGAATCGAAGTGAAGGTGACTCCATCGATATTTTTTCCTAAGGCCCCGCTGGCCGCATTGCCAGTCACGGTGACAACCGTAACACCACTATTGACCGCCCTGGTGACCGCATTCATCTCAGCCCCGTCGACTTGATTGCCACTCTGATCGTATTGTGGATAGGACTCGTTTTTCAAGTCACCTAAACTCAGGTTGATAACCTGTGCTCCGTTTAAGTAGGCAAACTCAATAGCGTTAGCCAGGTCTTGAGATGTGGTTGTTAGCGAACCATCGGTCTGCCTTCGAAAAAGTTTGATGGTCATAATCTGGGCACGAAACGGCATGGCGCCTTGGGTCCCTACGCCGTTGTCTGAAGTGGCACCAATCAGACCCGCCACGTGAGTGCCGTGCCCGATACCCGACACGTCGAGCGGGTTGTAGCTCACCTGTGAGGTCCCAACAGTCGTGATATCAATTCCAAATCCCGCTTGATGGCGCCATAGGGCTCCGGTTAGGTCCGGATGACTCGCATCCGTTCCTGTGTCGACTACTGCGATGACGACGGCCTTACTTGTTCTTCGATCCATTGCACCTGAGGAATCGTAAAAGAGGGGGTAAGCTTCTTCTGCATGTATAGAGGCCAGATGTGACTGATAGAAGGCCTGGGGATCATTGTAGGTTTGCAACGTGAAGGTTCGGTTTTTGGACAACCCCACAACGCATGGATCCGCTTCGGCGATCCTCTCGAGTTCCGATTGGGAGATATCTTTCTCAGGCGACCAGCTATAAGACTGCTGCTCTAGGCCAGCCAAGACGGTCTCTTGGGCAATTGACGAAGTGAGGTCTCCGCCCCGATTTTCCAATAAACACTGATTATTGACCACCAACACAAGAGGAGTGCCGGCCTCGATGATCGTCGCTGTGGGCTTACTCGCCCCCGTGGATCCAAGCGCCCCAGCAATCCTTACCTTTTGGTCAGCAAACGGCGATCGCATCTCCTCATAGGGCACCACTTTTCCTTTTTGGTAGCCCGCCTTACAAGAGGCACTGTAGGACCGAAATCCTTTACTTGAAATCAGTCCAGCCTGACAGGAATTGAAAAAGAACGGCATCGAAAAGAGGACCAGAAACAGAATAAATATAGGATTCGGGGGACGAAACATCCTACCTCCAGACTAACACAAGTCGGGCGGGGTGGCCTGGGTCCGTCTCATTTTGAGGCACCCTGGGCGATTTTCGCTTTGCGAGCAATCTCAAGATCCTCACGGAGTCGACTTTCGGAAATGGTTTCAATAAAAACCCCTAAGTCGATGTGCTCCACCAGGATCTCCCAGAAGGAGTCTGCCGAAATCTTGAAAAGGGCACTGGGCTCGCGAGTAAGGATGGTGGCGGTCCGCGGGATATTGGCAATCAGAGCGATTTCTCCAAAAAAGGAACCGGATCTCAAGGTTTTGACAAGATTGTCCTGTACACACACATCGACTCGGCCGCGTAGAATAAGATAGAGACTATCCCCGCGGTCGCCCTGAGCAAAAATGATTTGGTTTCGATCATAAAATTCGAGGGTCCCTCGACTCGTTAAGAACTCCACCGATTCTGGCGTCAAACTTCGAAACACGGGAGAGGAAGAGAAAAACTGATTCACCATAATGGCCGATCTAAAGTCGTCGAGCTGACGAACAGTCCCAGCATCTTGCGCGATTTTGCGCACCGATTGAATGGGAACCCGAAGCACGACGACCCCCGTCTTGGCCACAATGTTGGCGCCCCGAGGAGATCCCTCGAGTAAAGCGGCCTCTCCAAAGATAGAGACCGGCCCTTGCTCGGAAATCCATTCTTCCAAACTTCCGGTGGCCGACCTGGTGATCTCGATCATTCCTTCAAGAAGAACAAAAATGTCCGGGGAGACATCTCCTTGCGCAATGATGGTGGACTTGGCCCTAAAGGACTGGACAGTTGAATGGGCCAAAAGATCATCTAAATATTGTTCATGAAAGTGCGAGAATAACGGAAGTCCTTCGATTCGTTTAATCAGTTCGGACCTCGGCCACTCACGCTCAGGATTTCTTGCCAGGTTTTTATAGCGAGACCGGACACGATTCCATCGAGGTTCAACCAAGGGGAATAAGACCTTTTCCACCATAGCCTGGACGACTAAGAAAAGTCCCATAAGCCAAATACAGAGTCCAACTGCCGCCACCCAGCTACTGGCCTCCCAATTCGCGAGCCGGTAGAGAAGATCAGGACCGAATTGAATGCTCGCCTCATGAAGGACCGTTAGGGCCATCATGAGCCACAAACCACCCCAAATCGAAGCTATGGTCGCAAAATCTTGATCATTTTGTCGAAGCCCCGGGCTGAAGGTGTTGATTAAACTGCTTTTGTCAAAGTGCCAGAAATAGACCTCTTCATCGCGTGGAGAAATAAGGGCTCGGATAAGGGCTCGGATAAGGGCTCGGATAAGGGCTCGGACTTCGCTCTCAACAAAAGGGTTCAGCTCCCATGCCGAAATGGCAATTGCCATAAGAACAAGAGGGCTTAAAGTAGCTGGGTCCATAAAGGCGTGAGCCGTGAAGACCACCGCCCAAGGAGTGAGGATTTGGCTGATTTGAAACATAACTGTATATAGCCGATTTTCAAACAACCCATTCGATTCATCCCCCACATGAAAATGAATGCCCCAAACGCTAAGGCGAAGTGAAACGTTATAAGCCTTTCCAGTTAGTAAGAGCAGTTGCAGCCCTGCCAGGATATACCGAAGGGTTTGAACCACCGATCCGAGGAAGAAGTAGGTCAGGAAGAATTCTAACATACTTCGTTCAGACGCCCATTCATGCAGCACCTTGATCGGCGCGGTGGGGTAGTATTGCAATCCAAACATGGATAAAATAAGTAAGCCCAAAGTGGTCGCATAGAACAAGAACGGAGAGTTCGAATCGGCCACAATCCGTTGCCCAAATCGCCAAGATAAGTGCCACCGGCTGGTTCGGGGAGTGACCCAAGATTCTAGATTGGCACTGAGTTGAAGCTCCTCGGCGTTTTCTAGAAATCCTCCCTGATGAAGAGAATGGATTGTCGCCAAAATCCATTTGAAGGGAACTGCTCCTGTCTTACGATAGATTTTCTCGACTATTTGCCGAACGGTGAACTGACCGCTGCACAGGAGAATGAGATCGGCGAGCGCCATCGGAAGAACAATCTGGTTGTAGGGATTGTCCGTCTCGAAGATGATTCGTGATCCCTGCGGAATCACCCGTCCAGCCCTTAGTTTTGGTTTATAATTCTCGAGATTGGCGGTCATTTGCACTCCTCCGCCAAACTGAGAAGCAGTTGGCTCTGAAGCTCTGTGACCTTAAGACTTGGACGCTGAATATTTGCCAGGTAGATCAGGACTTTTTCGGTCTCGACTGTGGACAGGGGTTTTCCGCGGTGGTCGACCGGCCAAGATTCTTGCTGAAAAGTAACAAGGTCACCACTTCGAGACAGATCCGCAACGTGCAAAACGTCACGAAAGAACACCAAAGAATCACCCGTAAGGGAGGTCCATATTTCTTCCGCTTTCACATCTAGGCGATGAGATTCAGTCATGGACGGTCGAAGGGATTGTGCATCCACACCCGGAAGAATGGCCTGCTGTATGAGTTCAGCCATTTCCTTAGGCAGGTCTAAGAACTGAATGTGTCTGCGATTCTCAACTCGCGATACCACTCGGGAGCGAACAGGCGTTTCACCATGCGGCCAAACAAGGCGCAGATCAATTTCTTGCCCAGCCCCTGGACCTAGTCGGCCTTCACGATCCAAGAGACAGCATCCGCCCCGCGAAAGATCGGCCACGGACAGGGGGACGCCAGAATAAAAAATGCGCGGCAAAATCGAAAGTTTTTGGGTGGGGTAGCGCACGCGAATACTCTGTCGCCGCTCAATCCCGAGCTGGCTGGCGTACTTCAGCACCATTGAGATGGAGGTGTCATCCGGTTGATTTTTCCGCTTACGCCAAAACATAAATCACCAATTCACCAGCCAACGGCGGATTAGGTCCCAAGATTCGGCCTCTAGAATCTTGAGTTGAATCGAATTCACTCGCTCACAGCGAATTTTCGATACCTGTTCATTGTGGGCCAAGTGCGCCCTAAAAATCGGGGGGACCCAGTCGGGAAGGTCTTCAGCCAAAGAGAGACCATTCATAGAGAGATCCACGGTCTCACAGGAAAAGGCGTTCTCTCCGATTTGAATCGCAAACTCCAGCTGACGGTTGTAACGTCGGGCCGAACGGCGCTCTTTCACAGTTTGTTTCTCAACCATTAGGGTGGGCGCGGACTCCATCTCGAGCGGCGGATCTTCAAAAAGCGGCCGTCTCGCGGATTTGGCCTCGCCGGCCGCAGGCCGCATGACCGTGGCTTCGCCTTTGATCGCCTGTACGTCGTCACAAAATTCGGCGATATCACGGAGGCTTCTCCAGTGGATTTCACCCGATCGACAGGCCACCCAATCCTTCATTTTACGGGTTGGGATGGCCAACAAAATGATCTTCACCTGCGCTGTGCGCAAATCATCAATTCGAAGGCGTTCCACTTTGTTGAACAAGCTCCAAGTTCCCTTCATCACCATGTCTTTTCGGAATATAATGACAGCCGCTTCACCCTCTAATACTGATATAGACCTTGGTCGCACCCATAGAGAAAGAACGATATGAAATACAACCCGCGGGACCGATTTTTTCAAAAGGCTAAGGACGAGGGATTTCGGGCACGTTCGGCTTATAAGCTGAAGGAGATTCAGCAGAAATTTCGCCTGATCAAATCGGGTGACTTGGTTGTGGACCTAGGGGCGGCCCCCGGGGCCTGGAGCCAAGTGGCCCTGCAATCGTCCAGCCCCAATGGACTTGTTGTAGGTCTTGATCTCAAAGAGATCGATTGGAAGGCGCCCAACGCTCGATTCTATCAAATGAATGTTTTTGAGTTTGATCCCGGCATCTTGGAGAACCGTAAACCAGATGTTCTATTAAGTGACATGGCTCCCAATACCACGGGCCATCGAAGCGTGGATCAAGCACGGAGTTTAGAGCTTTGCTCGGCCGTTTTAGATCTCGCAGTTGAACATCTTAAGCCCGGCGGACACTGTGTTATGAAAGTTTTCGAAGGACCAGAGTCAAAGACCTTGGACAAGCGAATGACGGGAATGTTTAAGGAAGTAAAACGCTACATACCTGAAGCGGTTCGCAAAGGAAGCATTGAACTTTACCTGGTTGGGCTCAAAAAAAAGGATCTCTGATAAGTTATATTATGTTGCACTCGATATTTGTCGGTTAGTTTTTCTTACTGAATCCAACCAGTTCCGCCAACAACTTCTGATGTCCGTTTTCATACTTTAGTCTACGAACGACCACTCCTAATTTTTCCGAATAGAAGAAAATTTCGCGATCCGAAGTGTCCTTATCAAGGCAATCTACTTTTTTGGTTGGGATCTTTCCGAGTTCGGTTTGTAGAGTCTCTTGTGAAGCTAACGTGCAAATTCGTTCGAACTCTGTACCCGTCGACTTTCGAATTTTCACATTTAGCGGCTGTGACTGGGTCAAGGCAGAGGTCACTTGCTTAGGGTCATAGTCGAATCTAGGTTGGTCACGCAGCGGTGTTTTTTTAGCCTGAATGGGTGGCAGAAATGGACTCGGACCAAAAAGTTCTTGGGCTCCATTGTCATCCTCCCAAACCACATAACCATTTTTATTAGATAAAACATCCCAGACCCGAGTCTGGGTGTGTACGATCTGACCCTTTTGATCAAAAACTTTGTAGGCATAGGTAAAACTTTCGCCCGGAACGATAGGACGAATCTTCAGCTCAAGCCCTGAGTTGATGGCGGCAAGAGATCGGCTCTCTGGACTGTCTTGATTCGCCGACCGTGCTTTAGCAAAAGAGGTTTTTTGCTCGATCCATACTTCGATCTTCTTTTTGTCCAGAGAGTGGATAGCCAAGGAAATGGCGACACCCACGGCCAACTTGGCGGCCCAGCCCGCAAATCGGCCGAAATCCCAACTTGTGATTACTGGTGCACGCGACGGAGGAGGACCTTCCGTCTGGATTTGCATCGTAGGCTCTGCCACCCGACGGGCCATCGTCTCTTGTAGTGCACTTTGGTAGCGCTGGAGCGCTGTTTTGATTTGAACTTCGTCAATCTTGATCCACTTTTCTTCACCTGGAGGGCGTGCTGGTAGAATATTCGTCGCGAGGTTGATGACCGCCCTGGCCTCCCCCTCGCTCAGTCCAAGTTTCGCGCAGTGAGTGTAGACCTCTTCCAGATTTTTGACTTCAACACTCTGGGAAGCACCGGTTATCAGGTCGGGGTGAACTTCTGTTAGATTTATCTTATTTAGATCCGCTAGGATTTCGTCTATCGAATCATAGCGCAGCTCAGGCGAGCGGTGAGTCATCGCGGCCATCATTTCACGCAAAGAATTCGGCAAAACTCGAAGCAATTTAATGTGGACTCGACTTGAGCCCTCATCAATGATTTCCATAACAGACTTTTCTGACTGATGAAAATGAGGAATGTCATCCGTGAGCAGAAAGTAAAATATGAGACCCAAGGAATAAATATCTGATTTTACTGTCGCAGGTTTACCTTTGAAGATCTCGGGCGCCATGTAGTTGGGTGTCCCCCACATATGCCCGGCCTTGGTCTGCTGCTGCGGATTGGCATTCCCACCGCCAATCTTTGCGATACCAAAATCAACTAACTTTACCTGGCCCATTCGATCAATCATGATGTTCGAAGGCTTGATATCGCGATGAAGAATTTGCGCCTGATGGGCCGCCTTCAAACCCTCCGCGATCTGACGGAAGAGCTTAAGGACTTCGTCTAGGCCAGGGTGATGAAGATGAACATATCGATCGATCGTCATTCCTTCGATGTATTCCATAGCCAAAAAAGGTCGGCCTTCGTGCTCACCTAGCTGGTAAGCACGTACAACATTCGGATGGTTGAGAATTCCCAGGGCCTGACCTTCACCCAAGAACTTAGCTTTGATTTCTTCCTCGTGAGCACCCTTGATTGTCAGAATCTTAACGGCGACTCGACGGGAAAGTTTGGGGTCTATCGCCTCAAAGACCTCGCCCATCCCACCTTCAGTGATCTTACGGACAATGTCGTAAGGACCGATCTTTGAGGGAAGATTCATCAGATGATCCTGTAGTCCTTGAGTTCCCGAATCAAAGTTTCAACCGCCGTTTTCACAATGACCACTGTTGGAATCGCCAGCAACATTCCCCACAGGCCCATAATCACCGACCCACCCAATATGGCGACGATTACCACCATGGGATGCAGATTGATCGCGCCACCCAAGACAAAGGGCTGAAATACGACGTTGTCGAGAACGTGCGCCAATCCCACTAGAACCAACACATAAAGCGCAAGATCTTCAGGGTTTAAACCAGGAATGAGAGGCTGAACATTTTCAGCGATAAGGGCATACCCTAGTCCAATGATGAGTCCAAAAACAGTACCCAAAAAGGGAATCGCATTCACCAATCCTGACACCACACCGATCGCAATGGCGACACTGACCGGCAAGCCCAGGAGGCACAGACCAGAAGCCAGCGTTAGGCCCACGAGGCCACATTCCATAAAGGTGCCACGTAGGTACTTACCTATAGCGTCGTCCAACATGTCCAAAACGGTTAGACTCAGCTCGAAGTAACGATTCGGAACGAGACCAATAAAATAGCGGCGAATTTGCCCACTATCGAAGCTCAGAAAGAAGAAAACTAAAGGTGCAAGAAGCCACGCCGACAGTGCATCATGGTTGACTCCGCTCACAGAAGCCGACTCTGAACTCGGAGCTGACGACCTCTCCTCTGAACTCATTGATGCTTCCTGTTCCTTTTTTTGAAAATTGGCATTGGTCGTCAAGTTTGCCTGGAAGTACTCAAAATAACGATCTTCGATGGGTTTTTGTCCGCGATATCCAGTTCGATATTTGAGAAACAAATCGATTTCTATCGGACTGAGCTCCAACCACCGATTGACCTGATTCATGAGCGCGGCGGCCTCTCTCGCCACAACAGGAATAATAGGGTTGGTCTCTTTCTCTTTCTTGCTGAAAAGCTGGGTGTATTTCTCGTTGAGTTTATATTTCACTCGAACCTTCAGCTCAAGAGCCTGTCTTTCGTCGGGAATTTGGGTTCGAACCGTGCTAATGACGGCGAACAGGGCCAGTCCGATAGCCGCGAAAAAACTAAGGGTTTGAACTTCGTGAGGTAGCCACGGGATCCTAAAGCGATCCTTGAGTGGACGAAACAAAAAAGCCAGGAGCGCCCCGACCGTTATAGGCAGGAGTAAACTTCGCAGGCTCCAGACCAAGGCCACGAATGTAATAAAGGACAGGACCCCAAAGCCTCGGTAGAAGTATTTTCGGCGAAGCTTTCTTTCCAGCTCGTTTTTTTCAAAGTCTTGTCCACGCCTCATGCAGCAACCTTTGGATCCATCTCACCATTTTGAACAAGTTCGTTGGTCGACCTTAGACGATCTCCAACGATTTGCGCGAGGGCCCGGTAGATTTGGCATGCCGTGGCCGGATCGCGGTTAATCAGCCGATCCAGGTCATTGCGAAACAGAGCCAAGCATTTTGTGGGTTCAATCGCTCGAGCGGAGGCCGACCGAGGAGCTCCATCTAAAAGCGCCATCTCGCCTAAGAAGGAGCCTTTTTCGAGTGTCGCCAGGTTCGCCGTGAACTTTTCGCGATAGACCTCGATGGATACCTTACCCTCAACTATCAAGAACAATGCGGTTCCAGGTTGCCCTTCTTCGAAAACCATTTCATTGGCGCTGTAGGTCCGATCAAAAATGATTTCCGAGACTGACTTCAACTGCCAATGAGCCAGATCATTGAAAAACGGGATGGTCTGAAGAAATTTAATTCGGCCGATCTCGGGACTTGTCTTTCGCCACCGACTGAGAGTCTCCCACAAAAGTTTTTGGGCATCGAACTTCGCCATGAAACCTCGCCACTAAGCTCTCATTTCATCGGCAATAATAAGATAAAACTAAGTTCGACTTTGGTCGCTATTCCACTTTAAAAAATCCAGAAGAGGAAGTCGATCTGCCGGGGCCAAGAGACCAGGATCGATGTCTCCTTGGGCCATCCATTCGACACCTGCCACCTCAGATGTTAGGCGGGGTTCATTCATCGGCGTGACGATGAATACGACCATTTCCAACTCTCCCCAATCATACGTATGAAAATATCGACCCAACCTATGCTGGACTTTGATCGAAAGGTGAAGCTCTTCGAACAACTCCCGCTTAAGAGCTTTCTCAAGACTTTCACCTGATTCCACTTTTCCGCCCGGAAACTCCCACATCCCGGGAAGAGTCTTGGTCATGGGCCTCTTTGCCAAAAGTATTTTCTCGCCTTTGAGAATAATCGCTGCCACGACTAAGAGAGGGCTTTTCACGCCGGACGACATAAAAACTGAAGCACGTCTCGCAGTGTCTCGACCGCGCTCTCCGTTGATACCTTGGGAAGACCTTCGAATTGGGGTTCCGATTGAAAATCCAAAAGTGGAATATGAACAAATCCACCGAGCAGCTCGGAATTCATACAATAGTGACAAATTTCATACATGAGCGAGTTGCACACAAAAGTTCCTGCCGAATAAGATCTTTCGGTCAGCGAATTCTCCGGAAATTTTGCCCACTGAATTTTAGACCATAAAAGGTCGGGTCCGTTTCGCACAGGAATCAATCGAGGCTGATTTCCTTGGTTGTCCGAAATGCGTGCATCAATTCGATTCAGGGCCGCCATCTCGAGCGAGATTTTGCGCCTGGATTCAGCTTGACCAAGAGCCAAGATTCCGATCGAAGGATTATGTTGCTGAACAAAATTTTGCAGCACGGGCCATGCCTGCTCAAAAGACACTGGCAAAGGTCCCACAAACTCAATTCCTGAAAGCTGACCTTTCAGTCGCTCCGCTAAAATCTGAGAGGAATTGGATCTGGCGGAATCGAAAGGCTCAAAATACGAAACCACCCATTTGATCATGTATTGAGTCGAGAATTGGCGTCGAGTTTCTCAGACTTCAGAGCCCTCAGGAAACTACAGAATTCTTTCGTCTGAATGTCGAGCAACTCATCCAACATAGGATCCACCACACGCCCCTCTTTTACCGACTCTTTAACATTGCTCATAAACACTCGATTAGGAAAGAGGTAGCCGTTGCGATAGGAAAAGACCTGTTGCAAATGCTCGACTGGACGAAGCCCACCCCAACGTCCGCCGAGTCCAATAAAGGCTATAGGACGACTTTCAAAACTTCGCGGATATTGCCAATAATCAATGAACAATTTTAAGATTCCGGGGAATGATCCGTTGTACTCAGGCACAACAACAACAAGACCTTCGGCCGTCGTCACTCGGTCCACACCCTCTCGAAAAGTTCCTTTTGCCCCCTGATAATAACCGCCGCCATTGGCATCGCCCAGATTCAGCTGGGCCAGATCGAGCAGTTGAGCCGCCTGTCCGTACTTTTCGTATTTGCTCACAACATAGCGTGAGATTTGGACAGAGACACTTCCGGGGCGATCGGTTCCTGAGATAACTTCAATCATTTCTTCACCACTAGGAGTTTTTGATAAAGTAATTTTTTATTGAGACTAAAGGCCTTAACATCCACTTTCAAACGAAAGCGTCCTGCCTGCATCACTTCCAAAATAGAGTAATTGTATTCACCGGGAACACCTACGACTTGCGCAGGAGAGGGCGCCTTCTCAAAGGCATCCGCGTGGACCGTCGCATGAATTCCGCTTGAGGTGATTTCAAAAGTAGAAAATCCAAGGTGCTCTCGCCCGACTTTTATCACTTCACTCAAATGGCGATCGCCACTCAAAAATAGCGCTGGAACTTTAAGGGCTTGGCGCCACTCATTCAGCTGTTCTTTAAACCGCCTTGGGTGACTGCCTTCAAAGGACTCAAATTGATGATAACCACCGAAGAACTGATCTCCACTGGCCAAAAAGACGGCTGTCTTACTTAGCGCTAATTTTTGATTCAGCCATTTCTCCTGTTCGACGCCAAAATGGGTCTGGTCTGGCGAGTCCAAAAGATCCGGCGAACGAAAAAACCGATCATCGAGAAGCGCCATATTACCACCGAAAAGCGTGACCCATGAGGCCACACCAGGCCCGCGTTCAAACCCTGGACTCGACTTTTTCTGGGGAAAGAAAGACAAAAAAATCTCTCGCGATTCCGTCTTAAAAGGAAATGTCCGATCCCCATCATTAACACCATAATCATGGTCATCCCAAGTCGCGATCACGGGAATCAAAGTTTCTAACCGATAGACTTTCAGTCGGCTACGGAGCTGAGCATAGCGCTCCCAGATCTGACTTGGATGGGTAACGGGCCGTTTAACGGTTCCCACTCGGTCGACATAGACATTGTCACCTAACATTACAATGAGATCCGGTTTCATTTCGGCGAGATCCGACCACATTTGTGCCTGGATGGAATCAAATCGGGCATCATCATCCATGCAGCTCACCAGAGCCAACCGACCTCGACTTTGAGATAAGTTCAAGGATCTGAACCTTCGCTGGTCCCACACTCGCGCGTTGGGACCCACAACAGTCAAAAGATAGTCTTGTCCTGGAGTCAGATGAAAGGCCTCAAGCTGAGCGACGGCCACATCCGAGTCTCGATCTTCCAAAATATCGGGATTCAATCGCTCAAGACGGCCGTTTCCCTGCAGATAAAACCGAAAGGATTTCCCCTTCTCAATATCGACGACAAAACGGGCCTGCTCGGCACTCGAGATACCTTGCATGATGGGCAGAATATGCTCACGGGTAGCCGCCTGGCCCGTTAGAGAGCAGGCCGCAACATGATCTTCCCGACAAAGTCGGCTTAAACTCTCGGGACCCTCGGTAAAGGCTTGATCCAGCAAGGAAAGTCTTTTCCCTGCGGTGGTGCAGCCGACCCAAAAAATAAGGGCCGGCAGAAGGACAATAATCCTCATTTACCAGCTGGCTTTAGTCACACCTGGCAATAGACCGCGATGAGCCAGTTCGCGAAATGCAATACGAGACAAACCAAATTTTCGGTAGTTGCCACGGGGACGGCCGCTCAAGGAGCACCGAACTGTGGTACGGATTGGAGATGTATCACGCGGAAGCTTCTCCAACTTGAGGCGTGCCTCAGCCCTTACTTCATCGGGCAAATTCGGATTGTTCGCTTTTTTTCGAAGCTCTGTTCGATAGCGTCCAAATTTTTCTGCCATCTGACGACGACGTTCGTTTTTATTGATTGAGCTCAACTTGGCCATAAACCTACCTTTTCTTCGCGAATCCAAACACTTAAAGGTTTATAAGCCGCTCGTCAAGCTAATCAAATCGGTTCGGGCGGGAGGCCGGCATGCGATCCATCAAATTAAGCTCCGAAGCCGGGTCTTTAAAGAGGATCTGCACGGGTCCGATGCGGCCCCGGCCCATTTCTATTCGACTCAGAGCGGATTTTAGGCAGCTGGCCAGGCTATCAAATTCCGGAGCTTGAATCGTAACCTCTTGAAATTGACCATCAAATCCTAACTTTCCGATCACTTCAAGCTCACGCCCTTCGCCTTTGGACTGACTCCAGCAGGAATTCATTTCACGGTTCTTAAGCAGAAGATCAGCCACTTCTTTCGACCGCCTGGGGGCCACCTTCACATCCACGGCGAAATCGGATACGGGTCCCTGCGCCTTTGGAGGGGCGGGACAACCGGCTATGGTCATAAAGCAGCCAAAGATAATGGAAACTTCAATCCATCGAAATTTCATTCTTTCAGTCTATCAGCAGCCCGTATCACTGCCCAGAGAAACCGTGGCGTCCTGGCAGTCCTGATTTCCAGGACAGCGGAAGCGAACGTGAAAATGATTATGGTGCCCTGGTGAATACTTCATGGAGTTCAGCGCCTTGAACGTACAGGATGAAGGATCGCTTAGATCCTGTGGTCGGGTCTTGCGCACATATTCACAAAGATGCTCTTTGATCTGTGTATCGATGAAGATCGCGAGCACCGGACTTTTATCTTGGGCACAAACCAGCTGTTCCGCGAACGACAACAACCTCTCCGTATCTAAATTGTCATTGATCTCGCTTCCACGGTTGCAACCACCACCCGACCGCCGGCAAGCGGCCCACATTTCGGTGCCCTTCACTGGGCGGCGCGCGGGAAAAACCACGTCGACATCCAAGCCGGTCTGATGGCTTTTATGACAATTGTTCTTGGAATTACAGAGTCTTCCACCCGTTTTTTTAGCCAAATCCGCAATGACCACTGGAGGAGCCTGCGGCTTCGCTTGATGGACGTGGGCCGAAGCTCCCATCAGGAGATCAACGGCAAAGTTAGTTCCGAAGCCGCGATCCTGACGTTCTCTACGAATAAATCCTGAGCCCTGGCGAGGAAGTTCTTTCGGAGCCTCCAGGTGCCCGCGATAGTGAAGCCCAATCGCCTGATTGGGCACATTGGACTCCGCTTCAGGTTCGATTCGTAACCCCGGAATGGCGAAGGGACTTTTGATATCAGGCTTCGGTACTGGCACCGGCGAGTTGTATTCAATAGCGGCGTTAGAATCTTTCACGAGGTCTGCCAGTTGTTCCTCTTTAATCACCTCGCGCCGGACGTCTGGTTGGGTTGGCTTCTCAAAAACACGAGGCTTGGCGGACTCTACGGGTGCCTCCTCATCTAGATCGCCCGAAGAGGCACGTCTCATCTCAAAGGATGTCGATTGCATCAACTGCGATTCGATCTTGCCATTGACTAAAACATAGAGTCGAACCCCGACTTCGCGGCAGCGAAAACGGTCCAAACAGCTGACCGTGGCCTGCATCCGACGCTTCTCCCGGTCTGCCTTCTTGAGCGGGAACATATTGTCGCAGACCCAAGATTTGGCCTTATCAAAGGAGCACCCCAGCTCAATCACCTCATCTGGCTGACCTGTTATCTGCAGCACCCCAAAGAATTTCATCGTGGACGTCTTTGCATTGATAATTAAATTTTGTTTAATTACCCGAAAGGCCTGCGAGGGTTTTTGGATGGCACCTAGAACAGGAAGCTGAGTTCTGACGGCCTCAGGGACCTCGTACGTGGATAAAGCGCTTTCGGCTTCGTCCTTAAACATCAAAGGAGCCACTTCTTGAGGGTCTTCATCGGTCTCTGAATCCCCACCACCCGCACCCTGGTCCTGAGGTTTTGGTAGAGCCGGCGGTTCAGCCGTCTTATCAGCAAAAGTATGCTCATGAGAGCCCTTTGGCTTGGCGCACCCAGGCCCTAGAATCATCACAATTGAAAAGAGAATGATTAATTGGCGCTGCATACGAACTCCCACCCGGGGAAAATGCAAGTCCGATTCCGCACTTAGCTGGTTTAGGATGGAGCTGAGAGGACGATTTTCGGCACAGTGACGCAAAGGGTAAAAAAAGAGGCCCGATCTCTCCCAGATTCCCCCCTAGTCGAAATCTAGGCCTCTTTAAAAAAGGGCGGCCCCGGTTGAGAGGACCTCCCTTGTCAAGAAAGGAAGACCAAAGATGGGCGGAAGTTACTCAATCGTATGAAAAGATGAAACGCACAAAAGTGAACATTTTGGTACTTTTAAGCCTTATGATACACACCCCTATAACTTTGGGGGACTTCGATGCTCGCATTTCTCGTCAGTTTTAGTTTGGCCGCCACATCCGTCAGCGCCCAACCTACGGAAACAACTCCGCTGACCTTTTCTCAAACGGACATAGACCAAGCTTTTGAAGTGATTCTTCAAACAAGGGTGGGCTGCGCCATCGTTCATCATCTTCTCGGCGCCGAGGAAGAAAATCTGAGCTTTCACTTAGGCATTTCGCCCTCCATCGCCCGAACCGCCATCAAGAACTGTCCCGAGGCCTCGGGCCATGAGTGGATTTATCCATCGCCCGCCGATCGAATTCGTAAAATGACTTTGACGCCCAATGGACGGCGCAAATACGAAGTGATCTTTTCCAATCCCTCCTTTCCCATTGAGAGCTGGACAGATCCCTTTAGTAACACCACGGTTTTAGTGACCGACCAATTGCCCCTGACGAAGTGGACATGGATTCAGCTTCTCGCCCACGAGACCGCTGTTTATTTCGATAGCAAAAACAACTTATTGCATGCGGAAGCTCGCTCGATCCCTGAATTGCGACAACTCAATATCTCCTACCATGGCCTGCTCAATCCACTGGTGGTCGCGGCCGACCCTCTCATCGGACACGGACTCGCTTATCTTCGGGCCTTGCAGTTTGACCAAGCCGTGATTGAAGAGATTCGCGAGAGACGACTGGTGGATGCGGCGGAGATGGGGCCCCCATCCGGTCAAGAAATCTCAAAGTTAACCGGCGTAAGTTGCGGTCACGCTTGCGTCCTTGGACTTATTGAAAAGGTCCGCGACCTACTGAAACCGTTTAGCTTGCCACTGATGGCGCTCGCCCCACTCTTTCGTCCTGCGATTCTCGAAGATCTCTCCAAATTGAGCTTGGGATGGCGAGAATCCGACTGGATTGAAGCCCGACGCCTCCTGCATCACGCTCCGGTCAATTTCTTACTTCCCGGCTTTGGGACCGAGCCTCTTCTGCAAATGAAAAAGGCCTTCTATGAAAGGTCAGAGGTTTCACACCAATCCCTCCAATTGTCTGGCTTTCTGGATAGAAAGATTTGGCCGATGGAGCGCCAGACTTTGGATTCGGCCCGCCTCAACAATCCCGAAGTGACCTTTTTAGAATATCTGAAAAGACCCTTGCTCAGCGGTTACAATATAGGCTTAAGCGGCGGCCCTCGGGTTCGTATTCGCACGGGTGGCGTCGAATGAACCTTCCTGCCGAGTTTGTCCGCATCAATCGACTGATTTTAAATGGTCAAGCGGATCGAGCAAGATCTGAACTGAACCAGATTAAACCCCGTGGCCACACGGAAAAGCGCATTTGGCAGCATCATGATGCGATGATTGAATTTAGCGAAGGAAAGATTGACCAAGCCTTAGTGATTATAGATTCCGCTCTCAAAAATTTTGGCGAGAACGTGAACTTGGTGCGCGACAAAGCTGTGTGTCACTTTCATTTGAGTGAAATGAACGACTTTCGTCGGGAACTCGATCGATTGGAAAGACTGCTCCTTGAGCACGACGAAACTCTTTCCAAGCGGTCCAAACTCGAGTGCGAATTGGTTCTCGGAAAATTTTTAGAAGAAGAGGCCCGCCTCGCGCCAGCTGAACTCCACTACCGCAATGCACTTCTGCGAACCGAATCCACTCCCCAGCGGCTTCGGGTCCTCGTCCAGCTGGCACGCTGGCAGGCTCTTTATGAGCCCTCGGCCGAGCTTTCAGTCTTATATCAGGAGATTTTAAGCCTCCGAGCAGGGGACTTTTCACAAGACCTCGCAATTGAAGTCGAGCACAGCCTGCTTCTGATCGAACTCAAGCTTGTCGGGGCCGGTCATGCTTGGCAAAGATACCTGAACTTGCCGGCCGGAACAGACGAAATGGACCGTCGACTGCTGCTTTTCGACTTTGTCGAAGGCTCTTTGCAGTACGATCTCGAGATTAAACCGACAGTTTTAGAATTGATCCGCAATTACCAAAATTTAGATCGCTACGAAGAAGCCATTCGGATTTTAGCTCTGGAGAGATCCTCGGTGAGACTGGGTCTTCACCAGTTGATGTCGATCTCGGCCCATGTTCCCTGGGCCAGCTACTTAAGACTGCTTTGTCTAACGGCTAGCTTGACTGAAGATTCCAGTACGCGAGCCGAACTCCACAGAAAGGTTCAACTCTTGATCCAAGGACTCGACCCCAGGTCCCGTCAACTTTGGAGCAAACGTCTTAAGAGTGGCTTGCAAGTACCCCAAATTCAGCTCGAATTTTCACCTCACTCTCGGGTCGCGCACGTACAAAACCAACCTATTGACTTGAGTAAGAAGAAGTTTGCGCAGCTACTGCTTCCTCTCTTGAAAAGCCAAGCCACGATTAGCGTGGATCAAGCGATTCACGGGCTCTGGCAGGCGGAGTTCAGTCCGGAGCACTATCATCGACTCAGAATGGGAATATTTCGCCTCAATAATCTGATTCACGATCAGACGGGAATTGGCAAAATCATCGAGGTCGATTCTCAAGAGGTTAGATTGCGGCCTGAAGTTCGTTTAATTGTTCATGAAAGTAGTGAGGAAGATCTTCGTCTGTAGATATCCACTAAAAAAGGCGATGTGAAGCATCCGTGCTTCGACTAGGTGTCCTGCCTTCCATCGCCCCCCCACATAAAAGATCGTGTCTAGAAATGAGACGAAAAACAAGAAAAAATTTCATAACAAATGCGCCTACCTTGTGAACCTAGACCATCGGCTAGCCAAATAAAAAGGCCAGGATTTCTCCTGGCCTAGAAAGTGCTTCACGCCGAAAGCGAATGATCACTAAGTGATCGCCACCTCCGGCTTAAGCGTGTCACAGTGATTCTCTGAACTCACTTCACCACCTCCTCTCTAGGCTTAAGAAAACCTGAAATCAGAATATCAGTTATGAGTTTTTCAACCAGAAGTATGTATTGATGGGAGGCCTCGTCCCAATCTTATGCCTGTCTACCGATTTGGCGGTTTTAGCTAAAACAGTGTCTCATGAGACATTCAGCTGCAATTGAACAGGGTTTGGTACAAATTCTCTGGACTAACGTCGATAACTTTAGTGATTCGATTGCTGTATGTACGTGCCCGAATCATCAAAGGACTGGAGAGTCCTTTTTGCCGGGGGGCAAGTATGAGGAGCGTACTTACAGTATTAGGAGTGTTGACCTTAATCAGCACAAGTGTCGGCTGCGGAAATGGCGGAACAAGCTATTCATTGTTGGCTGACGGAGAAACGTTTTATGGTTCCAGCACAAAGGCGGATACCAAAATTGACGTTCTCTGGGTGATCGACAATTCAGGGTCGATGGCGAGCTCACAAACTAATCTCGCCAATAATTTCCCATCCTTCATCAATTCGTTCTCGCAAAAAGGCTTTGATTTCACAATGGCCGTTACTACGACTGACGCCTATTTGGCGCTTTCACCCATGTGGGACAGCTATTTTAACTTGAATCCGAAGCCTTTTTATTACGAAGGCTTACCCATGGCCAATAAAGCCAAGTTTCGCGATGGCGTCGGATCCACTCACTCGGGAGTGTTCGTTCTTGATCCGAACACACCCAATCTGCAAAACGTCTTCGTTACAAATGTGATGCAGGGCACGAATGGCCGCGGCGATGAGCGAAGTCTACAGTCCATCGAAGCCGCATTGAAAAGCCCGCTCAATTCAGGATTTATTCGTCAGAACGCTTTTCTTGCAGTGATTATCGTGACGGATGAGGACGATTTTTCTAATAGCACTCAAACGGCGTATCAGAGTTATGTTTCTCAATTGACGCCACTCAGTTATTACACTGACATGCTCGATGGCTTGACGAACTCGAATGCTGAGACAAGGCACTACTCGGTCAACACAATCTCGATCAACACACAAACCTGCCTCAATTCCATCAACAACGGTGGCGGACAAAAGATCGGTCAACGTGTCGGTCAAATGGCCGACTTAACTGATGGCATCAAGGGCGACATTTGCGGAAATTTTGCCGATGAGCTCGATTTGATTTCGAAGAAGATTGCCTCAGCTGCGTCTGAGTTCTTTCTCGGCGCCAACAAGAAGCCCATTCCTGAAACGATTCGAGTCTTCGTTGATGGAGTCGAGATTCCCAATGCCGACACCAATCCGGCGAACGATGGCGGCTGGAGGTACAACGCCACCGCAAACTCGATCACCTTCACCGGGCAGACTTATCTCCCGGCCCAAGGTTCGGCGATCAACGTGACCTTTGACCCGCAAGAGCTGACCTTCTAGTATTAAATGATGAACAAGAGGCTACTCATTTGGGGCGGAATCACTTTAGGCTTTTTCGCCCTGGGCCTTAGCTGGGGCTTTTGGTCACGCGAAAAAGAGATCACTTCTCTATCCAATGGCCGCCCTCTGCGAATCCTCTGTGAAGAGGGCTGGTTGAACGAAGACCTACTCAATCGTTTCGCGCAAAAATACAAAGTGCGCGTACTCCATTGGACCTATTCCAATCCGAATGAATTTCTTCGCCAAATGGCCAACTCGAACGGCAAGATTGATGTCATCTGCACCAACTCGGTTCTTCTGCAAAGCCTGGTGTCAAGTAAGTGGATCCGAAAATGGGATTACGCCTCACTACCCAACTCGCGCCACATCTCTGTCGACTTTTTCAACCTTCCTTACGATCCCAAATCTGAATATTCCGTCCCCATTTTCTGGAATCTCTACGGCTTCTTTGGCAAGGGCACGGACCCTTCCGCCACTGTGAAGCAGACGATCCAGTCGAAGAAGGTTTCTATTTGGGGGGAAGAACTGAATATGATTCACCTTCTTTCCCACAACGGGGTTCATATCGACGAACGTTTGAATGACGCCGAAAATAAGTCCCTAGAGCTCGATATTCAGCGCTTCCTGAAGTCCTTGGCTCGGGTGGAACTTCCCGTAACCGCCGAGATCTCAGCCGAAGCCATTACCTCTAAAGTGGACTGGATACAAATTCCACTGGCGCAAGTGGCTCGCCTGCTGGGGGAGACATCGCCCTATCACTTTTGGCTGCCGAGCGATGGAGGCGCGGTCAGCGTCGGCGTTTTTGCCATAGGTGAGCTCAGTGAAAATCCTGAGCTTGCGGCGAGACTCATTAACGAATTGATTTCCACCGAAAGCGCTCTCGAAATTCATAAACGAATGGGAGCCGCTGTCGTACATACCACACTCGATTATATGGATTCGATTGCGCCCCTGCAGAAAGCCAGTTCCATTCGACGATTTCCGCTGACTCAGTACACGTTTCCCAACATCAGCTTGGACGTCATTCCGCGCTTTCAGAAGTACTACTCCAAGCTGTCGAGCGAAAATTAACGATTATTTCTTAAAAAATCCAGATTCGCAGCGGCCAATGCGCGCTTTCGTGGCTTCCACTTCATTGGGTCCATCCCAGATCTGATAGCTGATTTCACTGCGTCCAACGTAATGAATATTCTGGATCGCGTACTCACCACCAAAAATATCGGTGCTCGCGATCCAATCCAGTTTTCCAATCGCATCTGCACGAGGACCAGTGTAACAAATTTCTCCGTGAAAAATCGCAGTGTCACAATATTCAAGAAACTCATTATGATCCTTCGCAGAAGTCGACACCACTTTCTTGGCGATTTCGGATCGACAATGCAGCTCGCCCGCAGCCCACGCTGAAACTCCAAAGGACACCAATACGGTCACCAAAATAGATTTCATACACTCCCCTTTGTTGATGCCGTCAAAAATCGTAGACAGGCGGAGCGAGGTCAAATCATCGTTTAGCTCTATACAAAATTTGAAAAGATTATGTATCGATTGTTACGGCTTTAAGACGATGCGCGTCCGAGCCTTCAAAAGATTTCGTTGAGCTGGGCCGTTTTGCACCTCTTGGCCATAGACCTCAACATAGAGATCATACGGAGCCGTACCACCGGTGCCGTTGGATAGGCCCACACGTGAAACGTTGTCCTCTGGAATGGCATTGAGGTTCACGTAGAGAAGGAAGCGACCATTTACACAGCGACTGTGGACGGGAGCATTCCCGGCCATCCCGAGCATACCGGAATCACGAACTTTAACGTTGTTCAGATAAAGCTCCCAACGAATCGTATTGAAAGGATAACCGCCTTCGTTACAGTCACCGCCCAAATTAAAGTCAATGGCTGCAGCACCGGGCTGATACTCAGTTTGACCGCCCAGATTGACCTTGAGGCTCAGATTGTCTACCGAGGGAGAAATGCATTTGGGAGTCGTACAAGACGTCAGGGTGGCGGTCCCAGAGCCCGCCATTGGCTCGGCATACTTGCCGCAGTTATTGAATTGAAACAAAATGAGGGCCAGCAGAAGGGACAAACTGGCAAAACGCAGGGGTTTATTCATTCTAAAACTTTACGGCATCTGGTTCAGTTTTGAAACCAACTGTCTCAATCTGGGACACATAAGAAGGGTTGACCCCGTACAAATTCATCATTAAACGCCAGGGATGCCCTGGATTCCCCTTCTGTTCAGCTTGGCGATGGCTGCCGAAACGCTCCCATTTTCTTTTCATCTTTTTTCCGAGCCCCACAATTTGGATCCGCAGATGACCCACTCCGCGAGTGGAAATTACCTGTTCTACAACATCTATCGAGGCCTCTACCGGTTTGACAGTGACCGAGGCCTGATTCCCGATGGAGCCGACAAGTGTGAGCTCAGTGGACTCAATCTCACCTGTAAGCTTAGATCTAGAAAGTGGAGCAACGGAGCGCCCATCACAGCCGACGATTATGTCAAATCCTTTCAACGTCTGATCAATCCCAAGCTTTCGAGTCCGCAGGCCGACGTTTTGTTTTCATTAAAAAACGCCCGGTCGATTTGGAGTGGAAAACTCAAACCGGAGAGTCTGGGTGCCAAAGCCGTGGATGCCTCCACCCTTCGCTTAGAACTCGAATTTTCAGATCAAGAAATTCTATTTCGATTGATTCATCCGGCCCTCTCACCGCTTCCTCCGGGTGGCTTCTTACCCAAAGAGAGTGCCGCCGAACAGGTCACCAGCGGCGTATATCAAATTAAAGAATGGCGCTCGGGTCATCAAATTCAGCTACGGCCCAACAATGGATACGATGATCGAAAAGATCGCCCTAACTTGGTGGTTTATTTTCTCGATAATGATTCGACGGCCCTTCGACTTTATGAATTGGGCAAGATGACGTTTTTAAGGCGCGTGACGGCGGGTGAGATTCCCCGACTTCGAAGCAAAAAAGAGTTTCACCAAGTCCCCATGGCCCGATTTGATTATGTGGGTTTTGGACCCTCACTGGTAAAATACCCAAACTTGCGGGCCGCTTTGGTTCGAGCGGTGGACTTCAAATTGTTCTTGAAGCTGTTCGACACACGCTCCCCACCCGGTTGTCCAAGCTTCCCGCCCCAGTTTATGGACAAAGGCTTTTGTTTGAAACCTGACCTCGACAAAGCCAAATCTTTGGCGAAAGACACTAAATGGCCTGAACGCTTGGAGTTTCAATACAGCCTGATGGGTGGGGACGATATCGCGCGGGCCGCCGAATGGTTTCAAGGGCAATGGAAGAAAAATCTCGGCCACTCTGTAGAACTGAGATCCCAAGAACAGGGCGTTTACTTGCGCACTCTGAAAGCAGATCCTCCCGATATCTTCAGAAAAGGAGTGAGCCTCGATCGACCCACCTGCCTGGCCGCTCTCGAGATCTTCACCAAGGGGCAATCGGAGAACTACATCCGACTGGACGATAGCCGCTATGATCAATTGGTGCAGCAGTTGGCCGAGGCCACGCCGAAGGATCGACCTCGAAAATGCCGTGAAGCCACTGAATACCTGTTCAACACCAACCGCTTGATTCCTTTGGGCGAAATGCATTTTTCTGTTATGGCCAAGCCCGGATTTGTGGGCTGGAGGCTAAACTCCCTTAATCAATTGGACCTGACCGATCTTCGGCGAACTGGACAAAAGTAAGAACCCCTCTCCAGACCCTAAAGATTTTTGCCGATAAGATCCTTAAGTCAGGAGGAATGAATGGCAAAAGAAAAAGGCGGCGGCGCCCCCCAAGGTGGTGGCAACGTAATCCCACTGAACACCAACTGTTGCGTAGAGAAATGCGGCAAAAAAGCGGACAAGATGAACTTCTGTCCCGAGCACTACATGTGGTTCAAAGAAGGTCTGGTCACCAAAAAAGGTCAAAAGCCCTCCGATTTTGACAAGAAATACCAAGCCTTTGTCAGCCGCAAAAAAGCGGCCTAAATCTGCGCCCCTAAGGCCAGAAACAGCACAAGAGCGATCAGAAAAGTTCGGCCCGCGAAGAGGAGAATCTCACGCATGATTCTCCTATCGACATTTTGACAAATCCCCTTGAATTCAGCGGGTCTAGCCGCTAACTTCGCGTCATGTCAAAAACCCACGCCTACATCGTTACGGGAGCCGGCTCTGGCATCGGCCAGGCCATTTCGGAAAAAATCATCGCCCAGGGGCACCAGGTTTTTGGCTTGGGTCGGGATTCTAAAAAGCTGGAGATGACCGCGCGCAAATTAGGTCCAAGCTCGTTTGCCTTTTCCTCGGTGGATTTGTCTGGTGGTGAAGAGAGTTCGCGGGCCGCCACTGAAATTCGCAAATGGCTCAAGGATCATTCGCTTGGGCTCAAAGGACTGGTCAACAATGCGGGCGTGGTGGATCGTCTCGCTTTTCAAGACACCTCGGACGCCATTTGGGAACGCCAATTTCAAAACAATTTGATGTCGGCCGTGCGCCTGACGCGAGATTTTTTTCCAGAGCTGCAGGCGGCAGCACCCAGTTCTGTGCTCAATATCAGCTCCAATTTAGGTTTGCGCCCTATCGCCAACACCAGCGCCTACTCGGCTTTGAAGGCCGCCATGATCAATTGGACTGAGTCTTTGGCGCTGGAATGGGCGCACTTACAAATTCGAGTGAATTGTCTATGCCCCGGACTTGTCGACACTCCTATTCATTCGTTTCACACGGAAACCGAAGACTCAGAAACCCGGCAGCTCGCCCATCAATTGGCGCCTCTGGGCCGCATGGGAACATCCGTCGACATCGCTGAAGCGGCCTGGTTTATGCTTAGCCCGTCTTCTAGTTGGACCACCGGGAGCGTTTTTTCTGTCGAGGGTGGAATGCGTTTGGGAGTTTGTTGACGGCTTGCCGAAGGCTCCAGGTTTTTGTTTCGGATTCGGCAACAGGCCAGGATCGTGCACCAAGTGGCCCAGGACACTTGCTCGATGTGGAATTATGGGTACGGGCCGCCCCGATTGGCAACGCGACACCAAGATCTTCTCGCGATATGTTGATTAACTTGCGTGAATTAGATCCATTGATTGAGCGAATGTGTTTGGCGCGGGCTCTGCCAGAAAACGCCTCTTCGGCAGATGACCGGTGGGTTCAGTGGCTCCAGGGTTTGTCGCAAGACTTAACGGCGGCTCTCAAAGACTTGCGACTTGAGCTCGATCATCTTCGCGTTGGTACCGCTGGCGATTGGGGAATGGAACTGTGGCCCGAATCTTAAAATCTAAATTTTTCCATTTTCAGGCTCAACACCAGCTGGCCTACCCAATTGAAGCCCGCCATGGGCACGATTACGAAATCGAAGTGACCTTCGAGAACGAAAATTTCCGAGACATTGAAAGCATTTGGCGAAACTTCCTTGAACCCCATCTGCACGGGCGTTTTCTCAACGAGACTGTGGAAGTACCGACGGGAGAAAATCTCACGCGATGGATCTTTGATCAGCTTCAGTTACAGATGGGTCCCCATCTCAAGCGTGTGCAAATGCGCGAGACCTTAAAGAATCACTTTGCCTGCGAGGTTCAACTTGGCTGACCCCATCAGACTTAATAAACTCATGGCCGAGCGAGGTCTTTGCTCTCGGCGCGAGGCCGACGACCTCATTGCCCAGGGCCAAGTGCGGGTCAATGGCGAAATTGTTAAGGAGCTCGGCACGCGTGTGGATCCCGCCGCTCGGGTCGAACTGCTTGAGGCCGCACAAAAGAAACTGGCGGGACTTGCTACCATCATCATCAACAAACCAAAAGGTTATGTTTCTTCACAGCCGGAAGACGGCTACCCGGCGGCTGTTGAATTGGTAACACCTGAGAACCATGTTTCTGATGATAAACGGCGTTTCTCTCCCCGCGATTTACGGGGCTTGGCGCCCGCGGGCCGTCTGGACATTGACTCGCAAGGTTTGCTGATTCTCACGCAAGATGGGGTGTTAGCCCGCAAGATCATTGGCGAAGACTCGCGGTTGGAAAAAGAGTATCTAGTGCGGGTGCGAGGCTCCCTACCCGATTCACAGCTGGAGCGACTGCGCAATGGAACTTTGGTGATCGAAGGCCGAAAACTTCGCCCCGCCCAGGTGGAATGGATCAATGACGATCAACTTCGTTTCGTTCTGACCGAAGGCATGAAACGCCAAATTCGCCGGATGTGCGAGATGGTGGGACTACATGTCGTGGGCTTAAAGCGCGTTCGCATCGGCCGCCTGCGCCTGGGCAAACTGCCTGAAGGCAAATGGCGCTATCTCGAGAGCCGCGAGATGGTTTGATGACGAGCTTTGATATCACGGTCGAAAGTTACACCGCCTTCTTTACCGCCAGTGGCGGTACCTTTGGCGCTTTGGTTGGCCTTTTGTCTATGGTTTACGTCTATCGGGTCGAAGGCATGCGCGGCAATGTGGAGCGAACTTTGGGGCGATTCGAAAAGTATATGCTACGTGGGAAGAAGAACAACGGTGGCATCGCAGCCGAGTGGACCATGCAAAACATATTGCAAGCAGTGGACGCCTTGAGTGAGCACTTCGCACCGAAGGACCATCAAAATCTCAAATCGGCGGCAGAAACCATGGTTCAACTGACGAAGGGTTTATCCCGCTTCAAAAGCCGTTTCCAAGTTTCCAACGGCTTGGCCATCGGGAATTTAGTGTTTGCCTTGTTGGCTCTAGCCATTCCGTTTAGCTGGATTCAAGGCACTGGACAGCTGGCCGTTTTCGGCGGCCTCATCTTTGGCGGCACCGCTCTCGCCGCCGCGGTCTTGTTCATTCGCGAGCTGACCGATGAGACCCATTACTTTCATATCGACTTTGAGGATTGACCCGAGATTGCCGAAACTGATCTTGCCCTCCATTGGACATGTCTAATCTCCAAAAAATCATTGACTCATTTTTAGCGCGTCAGATTCCGATATAAGCTTAAGTTTGCATTCGCATGCGAAGGACCTTGTCCTTATTCAAAACCAGGCAGGGCGAGGTCTTGAATTCACTTTAATGTGCACCCTGATGAACTCTTAATAGCTCAATGAGTTTTCCAATTTGGCCGAAATCTCACTTTTGAAATCTTATGTTATACTTGCGCACATGAAACAGCTTTCCATTTTCGAGATGAAAAATACCAAAGGTCTCTTCTTCGCCAAGAAGGGTCGCAGAAGGACCGCGCGACCTCTATCGTGGTTTCATTTGTGGATTTTCTGGATGGATCTCTAGACGGCTTCAAATCCAATGGGCGACCTCGCCCGCGACCCGCATCGCCGAATGGTGCCGAGCTTTTCAAACCCTGCTGAAGTATGTGAAACTGAACGAATGGGAGGCCGCAGGGTACATCAATTACGAGCCAAAGCGCACACGAGATCTGCCGGAGTGGATCAAACTCTAGCGCAGCACCGGACCATGATGAAAGACATCGGCCTAAGGATGAACGCGAGCGCCCTCGCCCAGCCAACGCTGACGGAATTCCTCTAAAACATCGAGTTCGGTCGAAGAAAAACCAACCGTCTCACGCAAGTCGCGGCGTATGGGCTCCAAGCGCCGGGGCAAGCGCGCGAACAGGCGCGACAAGCGAGACGCAAAATCAACCTCGGGATCGCCACCACTCTCCCCCAACAACCTTCGATACCACCTGGACCCAAACTCCACATGCCCGACTTCATCCCGGCGAATCACTTCGATCGCACCACGTAGCGCCGGTGAACGCACACCACTTAATCTACGCAAAATCGTATCCGAGGCATCAAGGCCCGCGCCTTCCAGATACCGATGCACAATCAACACCCGATCAAGTAACGAATCCTCACCAGCTACGGACTGCCACAACCCCAAGTGGGTGGGAAAACTTCCCCAAGGGAATCCGAGCGACTCCAACCCCTCAAGGCATAAGCGCAGATGCAGGCCTTCTTCTCGCGCGATCTCAGACAATTGCTCACGAAACTCGCCCGGCGCTTCAGGAAACTCCATCAAAGTCCGAACGGCCAGTTCCATGGCCTGAAGCTCAATACTGGCCAAATCATGCAGCAGGCGGGCTTGCCCCTCCGGCAGGGACAGTCCTTTTTTGGGCGGTAAATCCCGAATGGGCCAAATTTGCACATCGCGTCCAAGTTTCTCTGGGACGGGCGCGCCTTGGCCCTGCAATAAAAACTCGAGGTCGGCGTCCAAATGCTTTAATTTGTCCCACACCGAAGTGCTGACAAGCACTTGCGTTTTGGCGTTCTCAGAGGCAATCATTTTGTTTTCCTTAACAGGTGGATTCATATGGGTAAAGGATGGAAAAAGGCCGGTAAACTTGAGGCCTCACAGAAAAAAGGCGCCGTCTTTACGAAGGTCGCACGCGAGATCGCCGTCGCCGCTAAATTAGGTGGTGGCGACCCGGATGCGAACTCTCGCCTCAAATTGGCGATCGCCGCTGCAAAAGAAGTCTCTTGCCCCAAAGACACCATTGAACGAGCCATTAAAAAAGGCACGGGCCAACTAGACGATGGCGCCACCATTGAAGAGAACACCTACGAAGGCTACGGCCCCCACGGCGTCGGCATTATCGTCGAATGCCAGACGGACAACCGCACTCGCACGGTTTCGGAAATTCGAAACCTCTTCAAAACTCACGGTGGCAATATGGGAGAATCTGGCGCGGTCGCATGGATGTTTGAGCGCGTTTGCCTAATCCAAGGTAAGAAAGCCCAAGTGGGAGATCCCGAAGAAGAAGCCATCGAAGCCGGAGCCAACGAGGTCGAGAAAGAAGACGACGGTAGCTACACTTTTTACGGAACGCCCACCGACTTAGATGCGATCCGCACCACTTTGCAAGGACGCGGCTGGGAGATCACCGTCGCTGAGCTCTCCTACAAAGCCAAAGAAAAAGCCAATATCAGCGAAGAGCAAAAGGCCGAAGTCTATGAACTCCTCGAAGCCTTAGAGGACAACGACGACTCCCATCGGGTGCACGCGACAGTTTAAGTTAGTCTCTCATCGGTGAGCCTGACCCAGCAGCGCCTGATAGGCCAAGGCGTAGTACTTCATCTGTTTGATCATGCTGGCAAGACCATTGGTGCGCGAGGGCGTCAGCTTGGACTCCAAACCAATTTCACGGATGAAATCAGGTGGGACTCGCACGATCTCATCGGGTGTACCTCCGGAATAAATACGAACCAGCATGGCGACAAGGCCACGCACTAAAACCGCATCGCTATCGGCGGTAAAGATCACGCGACCCTCATCCAACTTCGCATGCATCCAGACCTGAGATTGGCATCCTCGAATCTTGGAGTCCTCGGTCTGAAGCTCCGCCGGCATGGCCGGCAGGGCCTTGCCAATCTCGATGATTTTTCGATATCGGTCTTCCCAATCTTCGATTCCAGCAAACTCGCTCACCAGAGCCTTTTGACGCTCCT
>JBFWON010000002.1:0-99499 GCA_050250515.1 Bdellovibrionales bacterium
GTCGGGGGATTCACCCTGCCGATGCGGAGCGCTGGTTGAGCGAGGCCTTTACCTCCGATGTTTTAATGAAAGTGGAAAACAAAGTCCTGCGACGACTTGCCGGAGTGACCCATGAGTTTTGAGCGCGAGATGGAGCGCCTTTTTCCTCAGTTGCAGGTGCCGATTCATGATCAGCGATTGATCTATCTCGACAGCGCGGCCACGACTCTGAAACCTCGAACAGTGATCGAGACGATCCAACAACATATGATGCGAGAAGTGGCCAATGTCCACCGTGGTGCCCACTGGCTGAGCGATCAGGCCACTGAGAAATTTGAAGCCGTTCGACAGAAGGCCGCGAAGTTTTTAGGGGCCGATTCACCCAACGAGATTATTTTCACTCGAGGAACGACGGAGGGTTTGAATCTTTTAGCCAATAGTCTTGGCAAAATGATTCTGAACGAAGGTGATGAAATCCTGCTTTCGCAAATGGAACATCACTCGAATATCGTGCCATGGCAGTTGATAGCCGCTGAGCGAAAGGCCCTGGTTCGCTTCATCCCCGTCAAAGACGATGGGACTTTGGACCTTGAAGCCGCTAGTAAGCTGTTAACTTCGGGTCGAGTGAAGATCTTATCGTTGGTTCACCTTTCCAACGCGATTGGCACACTCAATCCGATTTCTTCGCTTTTGAAACAGGCCCATGCCCTGGGAATTCGGACTGTGGTGGATGCGGCTCAATCGGCGGCGGCCATCCCCATTCGAGTGAAAGAGTTGAATGCGGATTTTCTTGTGCTTTCTGGCCACAAGGTCTTTGGCCCGACCGGTGTGGGCGTGCTTTACGGGCAAGAAGAGCTCTTAAACGCGATGCCCCCTTATCAAGGCGGAGGCTCGATGATTGAGGACGTATCGGAATCGGGATCGACCTACTTGCCGGCCCCTCATCGATTTGAGGCGGGGACTCCACCCATCGCCGAGGTGATGGGCTTGGGTGCGGCTTTCGATTTTATTTCTGAATTGGGCTTCAATGCGATCGCGGAACATGAGAAAAAACTGATGGCGACGGCGGAAGACGTCTTGGCTGGCGTACCGAATTTGCGGCGAATCGGCCAGGCATCTGAGCGGTTGAATGTGGTCTCCTTTTTGATGGACGGCACCCATCCTTCGGATCTGGGCTCCATTTTAGATGAACAAGGTATTGCGATCCGAACCGGCCATCATTGTTGCCAACCTCTTATGAAGCGATTTGGGATCACGGGAACCGCGCGAGCCTCGTTCTCTATTTACACAAAAGTTGAAGACATTGAAGAATTGTCAGATGCCCTCATCAAGGCGGAGGAACTTCTACTATGATCACGATTAATCAGGATGAGCTAATCGTCCAAACGATGGAAACTCCCAATCCCTCGGCGCTGAAGTTTATCGTCAATGTGTCGCTCAAAACAGACGGCAAGGCGACGTTTAATACGGTCGAAGAGTGTCAGTCCCTTCCGATGCTTGAAGAGATTTTTCGACTGCCCGGGGTGAAACAGGTGCATGTCTTTCAAAACACTTTGACTGTGACCCACTCCGGCGAATTGGATCCAAGTGCAGTTGACGAGAATGTCACCTCCATACTGAAATCCCGGATCAATCAGCACAATCCCGATTTTGATTCCAACGTGACCGAGAAAAAAGCGAGCCATCGCACCACATCGGATGATCCACAAATCCAAGCGATTGAAGAAATCTTAGATCGCACGGTCCGCCCAGGTCTTCAGGCCGACGGCGGCGATGTAGAGATCTTAAGTTTTGAGGGCAATGAGCTCAAGATTTTGTACCAAGGTGCCTGTGGCGGCTGCCCCAGTGCGATGATGGGAACCCTTGATGCGATTCAAGGTATTTTGCGAAACGAGCTCGGCAACGAAGCTTTATTCGTCACGCCGGTGGAAGCGAGTTAGTCTAAGGGCGGTTGTACCTTTGAGCCGAGCTCAGTCCAAAGCGTCTCAGATATTCTTCTCGCGTCATGACATATAAAATCTCGTCTCTTTGTATGCCACGCCAAAAAATCCATTCCCTCTCATAATTTCCGACCGGACTGCGCATGGCTCGATTGTTCACGTCTCTTACGACCACTACATATTCCGAGCCAGCCTCACCAAATCGCGGACCCAAAGTCACCGCTTTTACTGGGCTAGTTGCGAAAAGCTCGCCGTCAAAAATGCCTTGATTGTGTAAGGACATCCAATTTCTTCCGCCCACGATGTCCATGATTTTCTTATCTCTCTCTGCGCTTGGTGGCATTCGCAAAACACCGCTCTCCTCTAGGCGTGTGATCGTACGGTCGACAAAGGCCCTGGCCTTTTCGGGCGAAACTTTGTAGGCCTCGACAACTTCACGTGGCATTTGTCGTCGAAGCTCTTGGGTGATGACTTTAGGATCTTGGATCTCGCCGCGGCTGGCGGAACCCGCCCGCAGCTGTCCTGTTTCAAGCAGCTCGGTTGACTCTCGTTTTCCAATCGCGCGGAAGAAAAGTGGACCCTCTTCACCTCTTTCGATTCGATCTAGGACTTTCCTCCCTTCGGGAAAGGCTTTGTCTAAAGCCTGTTGCTGTTCAGTCGGGGGAAGGGCCTTGAAGTCTTTCGCTACAGGTACTCTCTCTACAAGTGGTTCGGGTGTCGGATCCAACTTAGCCATTTTGATTTTACTGGCGCCGTCACCTTTGACATCGACGATGACCCCATCGATGCGCTTTTGTGGAGCCATCTCATATCCGTCATGTAAGATTTCTTCAGGCTTGGTCCGTACGGGGGCCCGCACTTCATCGTACACTTTGCTTGGCGGAATGGTCACTTCGGCTGGTTCGCCCGCGACTTTGACCTTCACTCCATCTCGGGTAAGGGCCGTGACTTCGCCGGGCTGGCCTTTCACCGACACGAGATCACCCGGTCGAGGGGGGGCCTCCAGGGGAGGTGGGCGAAGCTTAGTGGCTCCGACAACCTCGGTCCCCTCTACAATCGAAGAAATTTTGGGTCCCGCTCTTAAAGGGGCGGTCAATCCATTGGCGGCTCGAATTCCATTGGCCGCCAAGGGAAGCCCGGGCACTGCGGCTATTACCGCTTTAGTGACATAACCATCCGCCTCTCGATCACGCTGACCGCCACCAGAAAAATCTTCTCCATTGTATAGAAGGCTCGCCTCACGTCGGGACTGAAACGCAAGATCCGATTGAATGGCGGTTTCGGCTAGTCCTACGGCCCCAAAACACCAAGCGCCACCGGGTCCCGAGTAGACAGTGGCAATGGTACAGGTGCCCAAGCCGCCAAGCCCAACAGCGGCAGCCAAAAAGTTTTTTACTTTTTCGTCACTCTTAATCTCCGCAAGAATGGAGTTAAAGGCTCCGCAAAGTTGCGGTCTTTTCTTTAGAACATCCATCACCGGGGGGCCAAACAGGACAAGTGATTTCGCATCCTTCGAATCCAGTTTGAGATCATCGATTCCTTTTTGCTTCTTGCCAAGATCTTCGTGGTATCGCTTTTGGGCATCGGCGATCTCGGCTGCTGAGGGATTAGCCGATTTGACATATCCCAAAAATGGATATTCGGTTAGAAGATCCTCGTATTCCTTGGTTCCCTTCTTCTTAAATTCGTCTCGAACTTTCGCGATGGCCATTCCATAGAAGGGCTGAACATCCATCGTCCACCGAATTTGTTCTTGTGGCGTACCGGCAATCTTCTTTTTGTGTTTTGTTTCCCAGTCTTTTTTTATTTTTTCCCAATCTGGTAGCTTTTCTCTCGCCAATTTTTCTCTAAATGTTTTTTCGAACGCTTTTTGTTCCTCATCTGTCGGAGCCGCCAATGCCTGAAGCCCGCGCGCTGTGCTTTTTAGCTCCTTGGGCGGGATGAATTTGAATGGTTCTTTCTGATCGCGGTCTCGATAAGTTCCCATTTGAGCCATGCCGTTGGCGGCTGTCAGTGCGGCTCTGGCTTTTTTCAGTCTGGCGCGGGCGGCTTCGTCAAAAAGTTTATCGGGAGTTATTTTCTTTAATTGCTCTTGGCGAATTTTGAGCCGACCTGAGACCTGTTGGCGAATGGCGGCCAGCAGTTCTTGCCTTTCGGCATCTGTATTGCGCTGATTGGCCGAACACTGAACAAAGTCGAATGAGGGTTTAACTGGGCCGGGAGATCCTGAACCAGGCGTACCCGTGGTTCCCGTCATTTCGGCATGGACCGGCCCCATCCAGAAAAATATTGCAGTAAATGCGGCTAAAAGCGGGCGCCCCATGCTCACAGTGGTTGCGAATTCCGTGCAATCTAGGAGCGAATGCTGCGGGGAATGGAGGAGATTCGCCATATTGATCTTTTCAGCTGTTTTCAGATTGTACGTCTCAGATTGAGATGGCGGGCTATTTAATTCCAAGATGACGTCGGTACAGAGTTTCGAGCCGAGTGATGTGGCGCTGATAGTCTCGGAAGTATTGTGTTGTCAGTTCTCGGGCTCGTTGGGGCGTTAGACCAGGCGGAACTTGAAAGCTGAGTTTATACTCGCCGGTGCGAACTCCGCCAAAAGATTCGAAGAGATCGAGCTTCTCAGCCGAGTAATATCTTGTAGTGTCGGACTCAAAAGTGACAGTGGCGCGGCCGGCCTGCGAATCATAGGTGAAGCCGCGCTGAAGTCCCGCCGGAAAATCGGAAAGAATTTCTCTTGTCCTCTTTGTTATCTGATAGCCTTGGTGAAGCTGTCGGAGGTTCTCTCCTTCGGAAAGCACTCGTTCTAAATTGCCTCCACGAAAATGCGAAATCGGTTCGTCTCCTCGAAAGTACTGTCGGGAGCCGTATCCGGACAGCGAGACATCGGCACCGGCATACCGCTCAACATCAATACTGACCTTGCTCGGCACGGACGCTCTCGCCGATTCCAAGATGTGCCCGTCAATTTCATGAGCGATCTCGCCAATCTTTTCGGGTGAACGAAACCGTCCATCCCGGCCCTTAAAAAGGAACATGGCTTTCTGTTCATGGTCAACGACTGCGGCGGCGTCAGGGAGTTGGTAGCTCTTCCCAGGGGTCACGATCATTTCATAACCTTCAGCCTCCGCTTTTCGTGCCAGCCGGGCGTAGTAGTGATCACCCTGGGGTAAAACTCGAATGTCCCCAGGAGATTTTACTGAAGGACCGACTCTCACACCCTCTTCCTTGAGCAGGGCAATGGTTTCGTCGCGAGTTGTGACTTTTCCCGGTACATATCCAGTAAGATCTTCGCCGGGCACGATGGGCTCATGCGCTTTCAAGCTGGCCGGAGCGCGATCGAGTGCTGTAGGGACCGGTTGATAGGTGTCATAGGCATTGACCTCGGCGACTGTGCGCTTTGAGGTTTGCACCTTTAACAGCCCTTCTTCAGTATGACCCACTACTTTTCCGTTCACCAGCTGTCCTTCTTGTTCTATGGCGATTTTTTGCCCGAGCTTGGGAGGCTCCTGAAGGCGTGTGGCAGTGGGACTCAGCGATCGTGCCGTGGCCAACTCCTCGGCTGCCGGCGCCCCCGCTTTTAGAGCTCGCAGACCTTTGAGGGCTTGTGGGGCGCTACCAAGCACAACGGTTCCCGCAAGAACAGCTGAGAACTTGGCATCATCGGCTTTTCGTCCTTCACGCCCAGCTAAATCATACTGTTGACCGGAGTTGAGCACCCGCTCGGTTTCATTGGCCCGAAACGCGAGATCAGATTGCACAGCCGCTTCAGCAAGTCCCGTGACGGCAAAGCAGCCCGCACCGCCAGGACCGGAGATAAAAGAGGCCACCGTGCAAACGCCGACACCTCCCAGGCCAATGGCAGTGGCAAGGTAATGCCTCACTTTTTCGTCGCTCTTAATTTCCGACAAAATGTGATTGTAAGCTCCGCACAGCTCTGGATTTTTTTTGAGGACGGCTTGGGCGACGGGTCCCACGAGGATGAGGGCTCGAGCTTCTCTAGACTCAGGCTTTAGATCATCGATTCCTGCGCGTTTTTTGACAAGGTCTTCTTCGTAGCGGCGTTTGGCGTCGGCGATGTCGGCGTCTGTCGGTTCAGCGGCTTTTATGTAGGCTAGAAAGGGGTTTTCAGTGATCAATTTTTCGTAGTCTTGGGTGGCCTTCTTCTTTAGCTCGTCACGAATCTTCGCAATGGCCATTCCGTAGAAGGGTTCGACGTCCAACTTCCAGCGAATTTGTTCCTGTGGTGTCCCGTCGATTTTCTTTTTGTGTTTGGCTTCCCAATCTTTTTTGATTTTCTGCCAGTCGGGAAGTTTTTCCTTGGCTAATTTTTCTTTGAAGTCTTTTTCGTACTGTTCTTGCTCCTTAGCCGTGGGTGCGGCCCCGGTCGGTAGACCCTTATTGGTACTTGCCAATTCTTTGGGCGGCGTAAATTTGAAAGGTTCTTTTTTATCACGCTCACTAAATCGACCCATTTGGGCATAGCCATTGGCCGCAGTTAGAGCAGCCCGAGCTTTTTTGAACTTCTCACGGGCTCCTTGATCGAATAGGCCTTCGGGTTTGGCGGATTTCAATTGCTCCGAGCGAAGTTTCAAGCGGCCTGAAACCTGTTGGCGAATGGCCGTGATCAGATCCTGCCTTTCAGCGTCGATGTTTCGATCATTCGAGCAGGGGATGGGATCCAACGATCCAGCGGAGGGAGGCCTACTACCGGTCGGGGCCACCGAACCCGTGCCAGGTGTACCCGTGGTTCCCGTCATTTCGGCATGGACCGGCCCCGTGAGGACATAGAAAATCAAAATGGAGATAAGAGATCGAGGCCCCATAAGAGCAATTCGAGATGCGAACTTCGTGCAAGCCGTACTGGAAAATTAGCGGAGCTGGCCTGGTCGGCCATATATTAGTCTTTTCAGCTGATTTGAAATTGGACGTCTCAAATTGAGACGAAGTACTCGTGATCAGTGAAAGACGCGAAGCTTCGGCTGAATCTTGAGTCCTTCGTCACCCAAAGACTGGGCTTTCAGTTGCGGCTTCTTGGCGGCATTGAGGGCCGGTTCATGTGAAGAGTTGTACTGGGCGGAATCGGCAAAGACAGTTCCATCAAGCGAGCCGTCAGTGACCAGATGAATCTGATGATTGGATAAGTTGAGGGCCCTTACCGTAATTTGAAGATCGTGAGGCTGTTCAGGGCCTAAAATAGAAATCTCGCCATTTAGGGTTCCATTCACGAGCTCGACGGTGTCAGGCAAGGCCCATTGAAATTTGACGTTGCTCAATTCCTGCGAAGACGTCACCCGCCCCACCAAAACGAAAACGTCACCGGATTTTTCGGGCGGTGCACCGGCCAACTCAATCGCTGACTGAAGAGGGCCACGAATTTTACTTGTATGCTTCATCGCCGGACCGCGCTTCATACTGGCGGCGAGCAATTCTTTTTTGCTCAGCTCTTTCTTCGGCGTGATCGTGGTCGATGCGGTTATGGAAGAGTGATTGGCCTCGTCCGCATGACGGCCGGCCATAGTGATGGCGGCGACGGCCACAAATAGAGTGAGAGCACCTACGGTAGTGTGGCGGGACATAACTGCCCTCCGTTGAGATAGAGTTTGTACGTGGCATCTCGGCCGGTGGCTGAACCCGTATAGAAATCATTGACGTTGATCATGTAATTTCCGGCCCCGAGGCTGACGGTAATAGATTCTTGTTTAGTTCCCGTGTTGCTTCCGGGCTCGGCCACGCTTTGGCCTAAGACGTCGCTTGAGGTCGCAAAGGTGTAACCATCTTTGTAAAGGTAAAGGTCGAGGTCCGCGATCGGGGCAGCGGCATCTTCGTATTCCAGTCGAATGGTGTAAGTGCCCGCACTTGCGATTTTAATATGAAGGAAATCGTTGTTGGTGAATTGGTTCGAAGTGCTGTAGGAGCTTCCCGATCCCGAAGGAGTGATGGTAATTCCTGCGCAGGTCGTGCCCGTCGACATGTACCTGGCGTACTGACTGGTGTCGCCGTCTTGCCATTCGATGGTTCGCAGGGTGGACCAATTGGTCGCGCCCAGTGCTTGCTGCGCTATATGTAAGTGTCCAACGTTACGGAAAGCCCAAGTCGAGGCCTTAAAGCCATTGCTGGTTTTTGTCAGAGAAGCCCAAATTTCAGGAAATTTATTAGAGACATTGTCCGTGGCGGCATGAAGAGAGTCCGCATTGCTGTCGATAGCGTCCCATAAAAGGCGCGTGACCGAGAATTCGCGGAAGTTACCCTCACCACTGCTCCCGACCTGATCGTTTCCGGCGGCGGCGGTCTCAAGATCCGCATGATAGAGCAAGCGCGTGGTTCCGTCGTCATTGCCCAGAGTGTCCGTGTATTTGGAGACATTGCGAACGGCCCCTTGAAAAAAGTTGCCCCAGCCCTCACTCCACGCCAGTCGGGGGTCGACGACCGAGTTTCCGTCATGCGATCCTCCGGGCGAGTCCGATTTGAAGACTGTGTCCTCTAAGAAATGGCCATATTCGTGGATGATGACGGAGTCATCAAAGTGGTCGGTGTCCGAGTTGTCGGTGTCACCGTTAATCCCGCCCAAAATAAACAAGCGGGAGTATCCAGGCAGGTAAAAGCTGAGGCCACTCGATGGTGCATTGAAGTAGCTGTTGGGATTGTAACCCTTTTCCCAATAGGCTGTGGCTTTGCCTGCCACAGTCATATTTTGACAGCCCGTGAAGGATCCCGAGCAATTCGACACCTGGGCTGCAAGATACTCGTTGGCGTTGAGCAGTTGATCTAAGATGTTAAAAGGGCCGGCGAGAATTTCACCGGTCGGTAACGCCATTAAAGTCCCGGTGGCGACCGTGGCGGAATTGGCGTTGATCGTCGTTGAAAGCGAATAAAAAAGATTTTGCTCCGGCCGATTCAAGACGGAGGCTTTTAAGTGCGAATTATTGGCCCGGCTGTTGATTGAGACCGTGTAGGTGGTATCCCCACGGGGCAAGTTGAAGCTAAAAGTCCCAGTCGAGGTGGTCTCTGCGCATTGCACGACGGCGCCTGAGGAATCCGTCACACGGACTTCGGCATAGCGAATCGCATGCTCCGTCGCCGGGTGGGTCCCGCCCGTGGAAGAGGATCCCAGACCACCGTTGCCAGAACCTGTGGTGCCCCAGGAGTTGCGTCTTCGGTACTTGGCCGTGCCGGAAACGGCGGCCACGCTGCCCGAGTAAGTCGTCGAGGTCGAGCAATAGGAAGTTTCGGCCGGGCCGGGGTAGCTCGGGCTGATTCGATCGCTAGATGCACCACTTGAGGATTCCTTGGTCGCGCAACCCACCAGGATGAAAGACGCAAGGATGCTCAAAACATAGACGTGAGTCATACTGGTCTATTCGGCAGTTTTCGACGAAAGTTTGAGGACCAAAGTACGTCCAAAAGTTTGACGGCAACGGTTTCGAGCTGGCCATTTTTCGTGCGGCGGTGCGACTCGTTTCAAAATGAGAACCGTCAATAAATTTAAGGCCTTGAATCCTGACTCGGCTAAAGTCATATTGGGGATTATGGAGAAAGGCTTCAACTCGGATGTGTCAGTTTTGGGTACAGTCTATCATGTGCAGACCGAGGACTGGGGTATAAACAACCCTTATTTAGTCAGTCGGGTTTTTCGAAATGGAGCCGTGGTAAAAAGCATCAAGACCTCCTACACGGAGGTGTTGCCAGAAAGTCCGGCCGTCGGCAGTACCGCCATTCGACTTGCGATGAAGATCCAGCATCAACAAATTCTAGACCTCCTGGTTTCTGGCAAACTCTTGTAAGCGTCGTTAAACTAAAGGGGCATGATTTCATTTTCCCATGCCTACAAAGTTTTCCCCAATGGCTATCAGGGTCTTCGCGACGTGAACTTCGCGATCGAAAAGGGCGAATTCGTTTTCCTAACAGGCCCATCTGGGGCAGGTAAAACCACCTTGTTCCGCTTGATCTCCGCTTACGATCGGGCGTCCTCGGGCCAGGTGGTTGTTGCCGGTCAAGATTTGGGTTTTATCGCCCCCGGCCAAGTGCCGTATTTTCGACGGCGCATCGGGGTCATCTATCAGGATTTTCGTCTTCTTGCGGATCGCACCGTGCTTGAAAATGTAGCCATGCCTCTCATTGTTCGAGGCGATCGGGGCTTGGCTATTGAGCGCCGCACACGGGAAGTCATCGACCAGGTTGGTCTTTCTCTTCGACTCAATTCGGTGCCCGAAGAACTCTCGGGTGGTGAGCAACAAAGAGTCGCGGTGGCCAGGGCTTTGGTTCATCACCCGAGTGTCTTGATTGCGGACGAGCCGACGGGAAATCTTGATGCCGACATGAGCAGCGAAATCTTTAGTCTGCTCGAGACCGTGAATGCACAAGGGACGACCGTATTCGTTGCCACCCACGACACCGACATGATTCGTCGAAAATCCTATCGGGTGATGAAGATTCACGAGGGTCGGGTCGAAGTATGAGCTCAATTTGGATGCAACATTTGACTCGTGCCTGGAGCCGCCATTGGACCCTCCAGTTGGCTTCGGTGACTGTGATGACGTTAGTTTTGGTCATCCTCAATTTTTTATTCTTTGGTTTCTCGGCGTTCAATTCGGCCGTCTCCGAATGGGGTCATGGTCTGGAGATGATCGTTTACCTTAAGGACGAGGCTTCAACTGAAAATGTCGTGAATCTGCAGGGCCGCTTGCAGAAGAGCTCCGATTTTTCGTCGGTCGAATTTGTTTCAAAACCGACCGCCACGCAGAAGTTTTTGTCGACGCTCGGACCGGCCTCGATGGAATTGCTCAAGGATCCTCAATGGAATTCTCCCTTACCTGCTAGTTTCGAGCTGCGCATCGACGAGTCCACGCCACCGGAGGCTCGCCTTAAGAAAATGCAGACTTGGTCGGCAGAACTGAAAGGCTTGGATTGGGTTGAAGATGTTTTCTACGGGCAGGGATGGGTCGAAAATTTCACTCAGTTTGTGGTCAGCGCCCGGGGAGTTGTGGTCGGGCTTTGGATCTTAAGTCTATCCGTCGGCCTATTGATCATCAGTAATTGTATTCGTCTTTCGTTCCTCCAAAGGAAAGAAGAAATCGAAGTCTTGGAACTCGTTGGAGCAACAACGAGCTTCATTCGGATGCCATTTTTGATTGAAGGCCTGTTCTTAGGCTTCCTTTCGTCGGTCTTTTCGCTCTTACTTTCCTTTGGCTTCCATTCCCTCTTATTGAATGCTTTTGAGGGTTCGGCAACTTTATGGTTATCGGGTCCGCTCCCGCCCGCCCTTCCGGCCTGGGGCATCGTTCTCAATATTCTAACGGCCATCGTTTTCGGCTTGGTGGGAGCTTGGACCTGTGTGCGCGGCATGAACAACGGTTGGGCCGCGGTGAGCTCATGATCGCGGTTTTGTTCGGACTCCTTTCCCACTTGGGCTGGTCACAGGAGTCTTTGGTCGAAACCATTGAAGAAACCCGATCCAGCATTTCCACAACCGAGAAAAAACAGCGCGAAGCCATGTCACACCTTTTTACGATCAATCAGCGAATCAAGGAAATTTCTAAAAGACGGGCGAGCGTAAACCGAAAAGTCTCGGCCAAGGAAGCCGAGGTCAAATCTTTAGCGCAGGATCTACATCAGCTCGAAGGCAAAAGCCACGAGCGACGGGAGGCCTTGAGTCATCGAATACGCCAGATTTACCAGGCCGGTCGTAGACCGTCGATGCAGTGGCTATTTGAAAGTCAGACCGCGGCCGAGTTGGACCGCCGGACACGTTTCCTTAAAAGAATGGCCGACAGCGATCACCGCTACATTCAGCAATTTATTGTGCACCTTGAGCAAAAAAAAAGGAAGAAAGCCAATTTGACCGACTCCGTTCGACAGTTGATTGGTTTGCAAAAACAAGTACTCACGCAAGAGAAGGCTCTGTCGAAGGAACTCGGCGCAAAGGCTAAACTACTCGCCGTGCTTAAAAGAGCCAAGGCAGAGCAAATGTCGCAACTAAAAAACTTAAGGAACAAAGTTGGGACGGCGGAGGTTGAGTATTCCTTTTTTGAACGCAAAGGATGGCTACGTCCACCCATCGAAGCCGCGACGGCCCGCACTTATGGGCCCCTGGTCGACCCCAAATTCCGCTTCAAGCTGATGCAAAAAGGCAATTTCTACGCGACTCGCGAGCGTCTCGATGTGCGCGCCGTGTTTGATGGAGAGGTGGTATTGGCCGCCAATATTCCTGGCTTTGGCCGGACGGTGATACTCGATCATGGCGATAGCTATTATTCGATCTACGCATTTACTGCAAAGATACTTGTACAAGAGGGTCAAGTGGTCGAGGAAGGGGCAGCCATTGCCCAGTCGGGCGAATCTTCACCGCTCTTTGGACCAGGCATTTACTTTGAAATACGACACTTCACAGATGCCATTGACCCCCGTCCGTGGATCAAGGAATCTGTAATTAAGACGGCGCAATCGACCCGCGAGGAGGCAAGATGAGTCCGCTTTTCAAACGTTGGACCTTGGTCGTAATACCGGCGATCTGCGTGACCGTCGGATATGTGACCTCGCCGAGTCTTCGGGCAGAAGCTGAAGAGCGCTATCAAGATCTTCAACTTTTCGCGCGGGTATTAAATCTTGTGCAACAGTACTACGTCGAAGAGGTGGATACAAAAAAGCTGATCTACGGCGGGATCAAGGGCATGCTTCGAGAACTGGATCCCCATACGAATTTCTTACCACCGGAGATCTACAGAGAATTTGAATCCGAGACGAGTGGAGAATTTGGCGGTATTGGAATTGAGATCACCGTTCAAAATGGAATTTTGACCGTCATTTCGCCAATCGAAGACACACCCGCATGGAAAGCCGGAATTCAGGCGGGGGATAAGATTGTGGAAATCGATGGTGAGTCGACCAAGGGCTTCAGCCTGGTCGAGGCGGCTCAAAAAATGAAGGGTAAAAAGGGAGCCAAGATCAAACTTGGAATTTTCCGTGATGGATTTGAACAACCCAAAGTGTTCACCATCGAACGTGGCACGGTCAAAATTCACTCGGTCAAGTACACCGACCTGCAAGACGGATATGCCTACGTTCGGGTGACGAGTTTTATTGAAAATTCGAGCAATGATCTGGCGAAGACTTTGAAGACGCATGAGAAGAAGTATAAGGGGATCAAGGGACTCATTTTGGATCTGCGCCGAAATCCCGGTGGTCTACTGGATCAGGCGATTCAGATCAGCAATCTCTTTTTGAATGAAGGTGTGATTGTCAGCACCATCGGTCGTAATCAAAAAGAAAAGGAAGTTGTTTACGCTAAAAAAACGGGAACTTTGGATAAGTTTCCAACCATTGTTTTGGTTGATGAGTATTCGGCCAGTGCTTCTGAAATTTTAGCAGGGGCATTGCAAGACAATAAGCGGGCCCTGGTTATGGGACATCGATCGTTTGGCAAAGGCTCCGTTCAATCTGTTGTTAAGCTCGGTGATGGCTCGGGTCTGAAGTTGACCGTGGGCCGATACTACACTCCCAGCGGCAAGAGCATTCAAGCCTATGGCATTGTGCCCGACATTGAGCTTGAGGACTTTTCGCCGGAGGTTCTTGAACAGGCGCGCGTTAAGCGCGATGTCCGGCGTGAAGGCGATATGAGGGGTCATTTGCAAGGCGATGCGGAGGACGACAACCAGGGTCCGGCGGCGGCCTCTAAGGGCAAAGCCGATGCGGCGGCAAAGGCTGCGGCAAAGAAAAAGCTGACGGCAAAAAAAGTAGAGTACTGGTGGACTGAGCCCGACGCGAAACCGGATCACCCGCTGTCGGCCAAAGACAAATTACTCAAAGATGATTTTCAGGTGCAGCAGGCTTACAATTACCTGCGCGCCCTCGTGATGGCCAAGTAATTCATTTTCGCGAGTTGGCCGCTTTCACTCGCTTGGCCAAGGTTAACATTAAAGCTTTGGACCAAGCGGGGCGTTTAAACAAAAGCGAATCAAATAGCCCTATCGGAACTTCGATCAACTCGCAGTCGCTCAAAGCGCGAACATGGGCGCTTCTTCGTTCGCCATTAATGTAGGCCATTTCTCCGACGAACTCGCCCACCTCAACCGGACCCAGAATCGTCTCTTGCCCCGATTGCTTTTTGAACGCTTCAAGCTGACCCTTCTTAACAAAATAAACATTTTCGGCCTTATCCCCCTCGGACATCAAAATCTCACCGGGCGCCATAAAGCGAAGGTAAAAATCAGCGGGCTCCTGGTGTGAGGAGTAGTTCAAAGCCCTCACCAAGACATGATTGAATTCCTGCTCGTCTTCCTCCGCTTCGAAATATTGAATTTTTCCGGTGACGACCTCATCTAAGAATTGTTCTTCTTCGGGTATGGTGCCGACCACGATCACGGCGGTGCCTTCGGCACCTCGTAAATCCAAAGTATTTTTCACCAGACGAAATGGTGGTGTGCGGGGCAGTTCGATATCAGTCACGAGAACATGCGGCGGCGCATTTTGTAATTTGCTGGCTGCATCCAATCCATCGTTTGAGGTGAAAATAGTAGGTTTCGAAATATGCCGACTGATCATTTTGCTGATCCAGTCCACGCGCTGGGGCGAAGCCGAAGCGATTAAGAAAATCCTTTTGTTCTCCGCGGCGGCTTTCATATAATCTAGAATCAAGCAAAAAAACTGACAGGTCACTCTTAAAGTTTACGAATACTCGGGTTGCTCACTCTAAAAGTTCCAAAGTCCACCGATCGTCGCGTAGTGAAGCCAGGCGAAGCTGTAGACTTTTTTATTGTCAGCCCCGCCCTCAACCATTCGGTAACCGGCGAAGACTTCGCCATTTTCGAGAATTCGGGTTTGAATGAACAAGCCCAAATCAATCGCGCGGCCTTGGGTGGAGGCCAAGCCATCTAAGTCACCCCGTAACTTCCATAAGTCACTCAGTCGGTATTCGGACTCAAGATGTAATAACGGCACAAATCCAACATCGGTTTTCTTCGCCGACACCGAACCTTGTGTCAGCTTCACTTCCGCGTCTCGAACTTTTCCAGTGAACCCGAGTGCCCAGGTCCAGTCCCCCCGTTTAGCAAAGTGATAAGCATAAGTCAGTCGATAGGAATTGAACTTATAAAACGCTTTGACCTGTTCGTTGGCTGAAAACGTTTGTCCTTGGAAACGCACGGAGTTTGGCAATTGGCCCTCGACATCCAACGACAACGGCGCATATAGCCCGCGAATTTCATGGTGCTCCCCCCACCTGACACCCGCATAGAGGCGATAAGCCAGAAAAGGACCCTGGTTCAGTTTCGAAATTGAAAATTTGTCACCGCCGTCTGTCGGAATCTTCTGCTCGTTTCGCGTTTGCCAGGCGGGTCCACCTTCGAGAGAAATGTAAGTTTCCGCCCGAGACGATAAACTGCTTGAGCACATCAGGATAACGATTAGCAACTTCCAGGATTGGTAAGGCCGGCTCATTGTGATTTTTCCGCCAGGTTAGTCTCTAGAGTTTGTAGGTCTTCGCGTATTCGGGTGATTACGTCTCTTAATTCCTCATTCGGGGGCTGTTTCTTTTCTGGAATTGAGAGCTCCTGCATGGTTGAGACGATAATTCCAATGAAGAGGTTCAAAATGGTGAAGGTGGCAATAATGATAAAGGGAACAAAGAACATCCATGCAAACGGGAACTTTTCCATCACGGGGCGCACGATTCCCATCGACCAACTCTCCAATGTCATGATCTGAAACAACGTGTAGAGACTTTTGCCGATGGAACCAAACCAATCGGGGAACTCTTGGCCGAACAGCTTTGTACCAAGAACGGCCGCTGTGTAGAAAAAGATCGCCATGATGGCGGCCACGCCAGACAGTCCGGGGATGGAATGCAAAAAGGCCTGCACCACTTTCCTAAGGGCGGGCAATACGGTCATCAAGCGAAGGACTCGAAGCACTCGAAGTGTCCGCAACACGGCCCAAGGGCCAGACCCCGGAATCAAGGCCACAAGGATGACCGAAAGATCAAAGACGTTCCAAGGGCTTTTAAAGAATCCGAGCCGATGGGCAAAGCCCTTAGCCAGCAGCTCCAACACGAAGATAGAAAGACAGATGCGATCCAAGGCGATAAGTATGGACCCCCATTCGGACATGATGCTAGCGGAGGTCTCAAGGCCCAGGACGGCCGAATTGAACAAAATGGTTAGGACAACAAAAGTTTGAATCCGTTGAGAATCAACCCAAGCACCAACGGTGTGTCTCAGATCCTGCATACTGCGCGATTGAGTCGAATTCAGCGATCCGGCCTGTTCCATTGATAAATACCCCTTAGATATTAAGGGGTATCATCTTAGATAACCTCAATTTGTACAAATTGAATTAAATGAGTCTTACCATCGCATTTTACGAAGGATTACTCTTCTTTAATATCGGCCTTTTCCAAGAGATAATTCACCACTTTTTCTTCGGTGACTTGGAAGCTTAGGCGCGAACGGCGCTCGGGGCGGCCATAGAACTCTTGCAAGCGCGCCAACTCGATGCCGGATTGCTTGGCGTATTCTTCGAGCTTCTCGTCGATTTCTGACGGTTTGGCTCGCAAATTTAATTTCTCAGCCAAAGTGTCGAGCAGAAATGTGGATTTCACCATGAAGGTGGCCGAATCGGCGAAGTCCTGTGACCATTTTTGACGATACTCTTCGAACTGGCTTTCATTCATGCCCTGTTGCTGCATGCGACCTTTAAAGTCTTCTTCCAGTGCGGACTTTTGCTGATCCACCAACGATTGAGGTGCTTCGACTGGATTCGCTTCCACCAGAGCGCGCATGACGCGATTGCGCAGCTCCTCTTTGATTCTCTGTTCTTCAGAAGCCTCGATGTCTTTTCGAATTTGATCTTTCAGGTCTTGTAGACTTTTAAATTCGCCGGCCTTCTTAGCCAATTCATCGTTCAGCTCGGGCAGAGCCTTTTTCTTAATACCCGTTAGTTTCACTTCGAAGCGCACCGGGGCCCCACTCAAAGAAGCTTCGTGATATCCGTCGGGGAAGCGCAAATTCAACGTTCGCGATTCGCTGATCTTCATACCGATCAAACCGTCCTCAAAGCCTTCAATGAACTGAGAACTTCCGATTTCAAGATGGTGGTCCGTCGCGCTGCCGTTGGGTAGGGGCTGTCCATCGACAAAGCCTTCAAAATTCACTACGGCCACATCACCGGTCGTGACGGAGCGATCTTCAAATACCGTGACAAAGTCGGCCTGATTTTGCCGAATGTTTTCTAATACGGTGTCGATACGCTCGTCCGGGATGACCAGTTTTTCTTTGGTAATTGACAGGCCTTCGTACTTTTTCAATTGGATTTCCGGGCGGACCTCAATCTCAGCAGTAAAGGAGAATTCCTTGCCTTCTTCGATGGGAGAAAAAGAAATCTTGGGGTATCCCACGGGATCGAGCTGGTGCTCTTCCAGCGCAAGAGGATAAGCCTCATTGACCAGTTCATTGACGACATCACTCTTCACTTGCTCGCCGTAGGCGGAACGAAGGGCGGTGATGGGAGCCTTACCTTGTCTAAATCCCTTTATGTTGGCCTTTTTTTGGATAGCCTTATAGACTCTATCAAACGCTTGTTGGACTTTTTCAGTGGGTAGATCAACATTGAGTTTGCGGGACAAACCCTCCATCTTACTGACGGTCGACTTCATGACTGGTTCTCCTTGGTGGTCTGGGGTTTACCGTCTATGCCGCAGTTTGCCAACCCCCTTTAGTCGAGTTTTGTGCGCCGCACTGGTGGTGTCGTGATTCATTTCGTAACCGGTAAAGGCGGCGTTGGTAAATCCACAGTGGCAGCCAGTTTGGCCTGGCATCTCTCCAGCTTGGGTCGAAAAACCCTCTTGGTGGAGCTCGGTGAACGAAGTCATTACCGTCACGTCTTTCACTTTGATGTAGGTCACGAGCCCACGGCGATAAATTCTTCACTGTCGGTTGTGCGCTGGGAGGGCGAGGCGTGTTTGCGCGAGTACCTCCAGCATTTCATTAAAGTCGAGCAGGTCGTGCGGCTGTTTTTTGACAACCGAATCATGCGCGCACTGGTGCAGGCCGCCCCGGCGCTACGTGAGCTCGCACTGCTCGGCAAGATCACCAGTGGCTACCGAAATGTCGGTCCCTCGCTTCCATTCGACGATATTGTGGTCGACGCCTATTCGACCGGCCATTTTCGGGCGCTGTGGCGCGCCCCAATCGGGATGGCCGAAGCGATCAGCTTTGGGCCCATGGGCCATCATTCACGTGGAATCGTTGAGGTCATGCGAGACCGCAAACAGTCGACCTACCATGTGGTGGTGTTGCCTGAAGAAATGCCAGTCACGGAGGGGCTCGAACTCGCCCGGCAAATTCAGCAGGAGCTCGAACAAGAACCGAAGATGGTTTTGAACCGATGGTTTCGTTCGCCCTTATCTAAGGAACAATTAATCCCCTATGCCTCCCATGAATTCGGTGCCTATCTACTTCGCATATTGAATCGGCAAGAGCGGGCCGATCAAGACCTGACGACACGGGGACCAGACCCGCAAAAGCTTTCATGGGTTTTCAAAGAGGGTTTGGCCGACAAGATTCGCGTGCTCGCGGCGGAGTGGCCCAAATGATGAATCTGATTTCGAATCATAAGGTTCTCATTTGCGCCGGCACGGGTGGTGTGGGCAAAACCAGTTTATCGGCTGCACTCGGGGTTCTGGCGGCCCGCAACGGTAAGAGAACTTTGGTACTGACGATTGATCCCGCCCAGAGGCTCGCGCAATCCTTAGGTGTGGAGAGCCGCCCCGGTCAGGTGACGGAGGTCCCGGGACAGACAGGATTATCGGCTGTGATGATCGATGCGCGCAGCGAATTTGACGCCTTTGTTCTTGGCGCCATTGACAAGGGCTTGGCCAAGAATCTTTTCGAGAACAAACTTTACCAGCAATTGGTCTCCAATCTGAGCGGCAGCCAAGAGTTCACCTCTTTAGCGCGGCTTCTCAACAGTGTTCAGTCGGGCCAGTATGACTTGGTTATTCTGGATACGCCGCCCACACAAAACGCCGTGGATTTCTTGCGAGCACCGGATCGGCTCTTTCATCTCTTTCAGGACAGCGTCATCGGTTGGTTTGCCAGTCCGGAAGAAGATGAAAACTGGCTTAAAAAAACTTTTCATCGAGGCACCAAAGTGGTGACGAATGCCCTGGAGAATGTCACCGGGAGTAAGTTCATCCACGAGCTAAAAGATTTCTTTAGTCACGTGTCCCATCTCAAGGGCAGAATCTCGGTCATCAGTCAGCAGGTTCGTGAGCTCCTGCATAGTCCCGCGGCGGGGTTTGTTTTGGTGACGGGTTTTGATGAGACCAAACTCAAGGAAGCCCTCGAATTTCAGAAAGATTTGCAGATGGAGGGTCTCAATTTGCGCGCCATCGTGGTGAATCGGTGGTTTCCGAGCTGGACGCAAGGGGAGCATCTTTGGCCTGAGTCATGGCAAAACCAACCTGATTTTAGCAAGCTTAAGGAGATGCACGATCTCTTCGCTAATTATTTCAGCCATCGTCAGGAGGTCTTTGAGCGCCTCAAAAGCCAGATGAAATCAGATATTCCGATTGTGCGACTGCCGGAGTTTGACAATGCTGTCCAAGGCCTTGAAGATTTGGGCGAAATGGCCACAGTGGTGGAGGAAAAATGGCGGCAAGGTTAATTCTTTTCTTGGTGGCGATGGTTCTTTCGGCCTGTTCATCCTCGCAAAAGCAGAAAGACGATCTGCTCAAAGATCTCAATCGTGAAAACCCCATGTTTGAGCGGGGCCTAAAATATTTAGAAAAAGAAAAATACGCCGAGGCGGCTCACGAATTCGATACCTTGCTGCTCCAGAAGCCGGGGACGGAATTGGATCTCGTCACACTCTATAATTCCGGCGCCGCCCACGAAGGTTTAGGCAATTGCACCAAAGCGGCCGAGCGCTACCGCGAAGTGATTCGCAGCTCGGCCGGTGGATTTAAACTTTTGGAAGCCCAAACACTTTTGCGTCTCAGCATGGCGTACGAATGTCTGGGGCAGGACGCAAAAGTCATTGCGGCTTTGTTGGATGCCCGCAAGCGAGGTAAAGAATTACCCTACGAAACCAGGCAGGCCGAAATTCCCGCTCGCCTCGCGGCCGCCTATGCCCGCCTAGGCAATCGAAAAAAGGCTTTGGAGTACTTCAATCAAGCCAGCGAGTCGCTTAAGAAGTTGGTTACGGCCAACAAGGGCAAGGCACAAAAAGAACTTCTGGGGCGAACCTTGTTTTTGATGGGACAGTTGAATCCGGGTCAGCGAAGAGCCGAGGTTGCGGCTGACTCCTACATGCTGGGACTTTCAATGCAACAGGCATACTTGCTACAGGCGGCTGAACTCAATCATCCCAATTGGTCCACTAAGGCGATTGCTGATTTGCGACTGGGCTATGCCAACATTTGGAAGCTCACGACTCAGTCTGAAAAAGAAGAACGCAATCTTTACGTGAGGGGGCTGCAGGCCATTAATGAGCTTCGTCGGATAAAGCTACCCAACGAGCCCTCAGCCGTGCAGGCGATTTTTGCCGAATTGGATGAGCATGAAAATCGTATCCAACAGGCCCTTGCCAAGATTGCGACGGTTACGCCACTCACGCCCGATGCGGCTAAGCGAGAAGGCCTTAAGCGCGAAGGGCGGGTGGTCGATCCGCCGAAAGCCAAACAATGATTCAAGATTTTACGACGGGATTTATATTTTTTTGGCAGGGCTGGAATTTTGTTCTCAGCGACAAGCGCCTGAGAGTGATCGCCATAGTTCCCAGTATTTTGGCTGTTCTTATTGGAGGTGCCGGTCTTTGGATCTTGTTCACCCATTTGGGTGCATGGATCGCCGGGCTGGTGGCCTGGTTGCTGGGTGGAGCGACCGGTTTTTGGGCCACGGTACTATACTATCCTTTGTGGCTCGCGGCGGGCCTGCTGGTCTTAGTGCTCAATGTCTTTTTGAGTTATGTGCTTTTTGGTGTGATTTCCATTCCGTTTCATTCGTACTTGGCGGAAAGCTCTCTTGGTATCATTGGAGTCAAGCCTCAGGCGGATCCTGACTTCAGGACTTGGCTCAAGTCTTCGGCTCGGATGCTTCGGGTTTCTTTGGTCAAGGCGTCTCTTTTTTTAATCGTGGGCGTGTTCTTGTTTATGCTGTCTTTTGTTCCGGTGCTCGGTGTTTTGGCGGCCTTTGGGACTCTCCTCCTTTTGGCTTTTGATATGATGGATTATACGCTTGAAGCTCTGCGCCTGGGCTTTCGGGCCCGCGTGGCCTTTATGTTTCGTCATAAAATGATTTGGTTCGGAATGGCCGCGGCCCTGGCGTTGACTCTGTTTGTTCCGGGTCTTACTTTGCTGGTAACTCCGGGCGCAGTGGCCGGGGGAACCTTGCTGTATCGAAAAACATTGGGAAGGCCTACCGAATGAATCGAGAGATGCTTCATCAAGCCTTGGTCGCTAAAAACGAACCGCTTTGTGAGTGGTTTCGAGAGCAACTTCGCGACTTGAGTTTTCCGATTTACACCAGTTTTGATGTGCGAGATGCCGGTTTTAAAATAGGTCCGGTGGACGCCAATATTTTCCCGGCCGGCTTTAATAATATTTGCCCAACCGATAAAGAATCCGCTCCAGATGTGGCGCGCGAGTTCTTGGACGATCACTACTCGGCGACTACGAAGCGGATCGTGTTGTTGACCGAGGAGCACACGCAAAACCCTTATTATTGGGACAATGTGCATGCCATTCAGACCATTTTGGAGAGCGCGGGGCGCGAGGTTCGTCTGGCGATCCCACGGGATTTGCCGGAGCCATTGAATCTTCGGTCGGCCTCCGGTCATCAGATGACTGTGCATTCGGCCAAACGTGCGGGAAATTCGGTGGACATCGAGGGTTTCACTCCCGACCTCGTCATTTGCAACAATGATTTCGCCGTTGAATATGAAGAGTGGGCTCGTGGTCTTGAAATTCCGATGAACCCGCCCCGAGAGCTGGGTTGGTATCGAAGGCGCAAAGATCGATTCTTTCGTATTTACAATGAACTCGTGGCTCAAGTGTGCCAAATGATTTCGGTGGATCCATGGGTTTTACAAGTGGCCACCTCGGTATTTTCTAATTTTGATGTGGACGACGAGAACAGTCGGGATCAGCTGGCTGAGAAAGCCGCCCAACTATTGACCTCCGTTCAGGAAAAATATCGAGAACACGACATCACACGGCCTCCGTTCATTTTTGTGAAGAACAACGCCGGCACCTATGGTTTAGGCGTCGTCTTGGTCAAAGACGCTGAGGAGATTCGTTCTTGGAACTACAAAGCCCGCAAGAAAATGAAAGCGGCCAAAGGCGGACGGGAAGTCACAGAAGTTATCGTTCAAGAAGGCATTCCCACGACGACACAGGGGGAATCCGGTCAAGTCGCCGAGCCCGTGATTTACATGATTGGCTGCCAGCTGGCCGGAGGATTCTTGCGAACCCATCAGGAAAAATCCGATGACGATAGTCTGAATTCTCCGGGCGCCGTGTACCAAAAGCTTTGTGTGTCGGATTTGGCCATCAAGCTCTCGGGATGCCCGATGGAAAACACCTATGGTTGGATAGCTAAACTTTCATTCTTAGCGGTGGCTAAAGAGGCGCGCGAGCTTGATGTTCCGTTTCGAAACTTTCGGCCTAACGCCGGGCCGTGCGCCTAGCATCGGTTGAAGCCATTGACCTTCTATCACTGGTCCGTTTGCCGTTGGTCCGTTTAGCAACGGACCGGCGTTTGGTTGTGGTCTTCTTGGCCTTGGCGACATTTGAATTTCCCATCAACTGAGTCCAAGTCTGTTTGTGGACGATCAATTGGCAGGCTTCTCCGCAAGAGGTGAGCCACTGGGAACAAGCTCCGCGATGGAACTTCTTATTGCAGTGCTGTTCGACATTCGTACGCAACATAAGGGCACGCTCGGTCTTGAGAATCGCTTCACTCAATGCTTGTTCCGAATTTTCAGATGTCGATCTAAGGATCTTAAGCTTGCCGCGCTTGGCGGCTTCTTCTTTTGCGATCTGCTCAAGAGTCCTCTCAGAGACCAATTCCTTCGCGCCGACTTTCATGCGAATCCGATCAATCGTTCCTCGTCGGTCTTTGGTCGGGAAGGTGAATACGAAGACGAGAACCAAGATACCAGTGAACCAAAGAAGTAATTTTTGTTGCGACATTCCTGCTCGACATTCCAGGGTGTGGATTTAGGCGTGGTCGAAATGACGTGCAGCGGTTAGCGCTTTCTCCCCAAATCAAGCGCTCCATCAAGTCTAACACAACTAAAGTCCTGAACAATCCTGGTTCTCAATTTGAGACGCCCCGATTTTTGACTGTTGAATCTTCAGTCAACATTCCCGATAAACAGCTATGCCACGTTGGATCCTTTTCCCCATGTACGGTGCCTGTGTTCTGACTGCCTATCTTTTGGCCATTCGGTCCTGGGACGGTGAAGTTTTTGTTTATCTCGGATCGGTGCGTTCGCCCTCCGCCGTTCGCTCGCCGTCCGAATATGGTGTGGTTCATGGAAGGAATTTGGGACAAAGTATAGAGGAGCAGTTGCTCAGCGAAGCCCGCTTGGATCAAGAGGAAGGCCATTTAGGAATTCAACTGGGCAATCCCATTTTGCGCTATGACGGGCGAAAATCTTTTGCCTGCTCGGCAGGAAATCATCCGGGCCTTTTTGATCGCGTCGAAATCGAATTTTCCGGCTTAGGGGTTCTAGATAGTGGAGAGGTTCCACGATTGATTGTGAACGCCAATTGCGCAAGCCTCAGTGAACCCGAGCTTCTCGAAACCATTTGGTTGCCGATCGAAGACATTCAGCGTGATCGTAAGGAATCGACGATTCGTGACAAGGAAGAACGAGTGCGTTTAACGGTTCGTTTGGAACACCTGCCTGAGGAGTGGCCGCCAGAGTGGGTTATGACCCGTGTTCGTTTTTACCAGCAGGACAATCCGGCCGAAGCCGTGACTCTCGATTCGACCCGCCTGCGAAATTCAGGTCGGGCGTTGCTGCGATTTTCTGAGCTATCGAAAACTTTCCGCTAAAGCGACAAAGGTTCGCACCATAATCCCAGAGGCTCCCTTTTTCGGATGATAGGGGAAGCGATTCGCAATATTCCAGGCTGTCCCGGCCACATCAAAGTGGGCCCAGGGAACTCCCTCTGCGACAAACTGCTCTAAGAATGCGGCGGCTGTGGAACTTCCGGCATTTCGTCCGCCAGAGATATTGCAAAGGTCGGCGTGCGCCCCTTTCATATCTTCGACGTGAAAATCCGTCAGGGGCATGGACCACACGAGTTCGCCGGTATGGTCACTGGCCTTTTGAATTTTATCCATAAGCTTTTTATCTCGAGTGAACACGCCGGTATGGGTGTTGCCCAGCGCAATTAGGATCGCGCCGGTTAAGGTGGCCGCATCGAACATGGCTTGTGGCTTCAACTCACTTCCGTAAACTAGGGCGTCACTTAGGATCAGTCGACCTTCGGCATCGGTGTTGTAGACTTCGACCGACTTCCCATTTCTGGCGAAAAAGATATCGCCGGGCTTTAACGCATGAGGGCCAGGCATGTTTTCTGTGGAGGGAACCAGTCCGATGACATTGACCTTGGCTTTCAGTTTCGCCAGCGCCAACATCGTACCAATCACCGCCGCGCCGCCGCACATGTCATATTTCATCTCTTCCATGGAAGCCGACGGCTTAATGCTGATTCCACCTGAATCGAAAGTGAGTCCTTTACCGACAAACACCACGGGGCGCTTACCTTTGCCGCCGCCATTCCATTCCATCACAATAAATCGAGGCTCTTCTGAGCTGCCTCGCGCCACGGCCAGAAGGCCGCCCATTTTTTCTTTTTTGATTCGCTCAGGACCCCAGGCCGTGACCTTAAGTCCAGTTCCCTTCGCGGCCTTCTCGGTATGCTCGGCCAACAGGGCGGGCGTCATGTGATTGCCTGGCTGATCGCCCAACCACCGCGTGAAGTTTTGACATTCACTTAGAATTTCCGCACGTTTCAGCGCGGCTTGCTGATCTTTGTTTGGACCGTTCGTGCAAAGAAGTTCGAGTTCTTTGACCTCCGTCGGGGCCATTTCCTTTTTGGTCGCCTTTTCTTTTGGCGTCATTTTGTGTTCACGAAATTCATAAAGCGACAGTCGAAATCCCTCGACCAAAGGCTGAAGGGATTTGCCGATCAGATCGACAAAGATGGCGGCGGAACCCGCCTTGGCGGCCTTCAAAGCGCCGAGAATAACGGTTGAGGCCCCACGTTCAGTTTCGCCATCGGCCAAAAGTCCAGTGCCTAGACCTACTAGAAGCACATTCTTAAATCCTTCCAGGTCGGCGCGCCGGAAGTAAGCGGTTTCCCGACGATCCCCTTGAAAGTGCGCCTCAGCGGCGGCGGCCTCGACCCAGGTCTTGATCGACGCAGGGAGTTTTCCAAAATTGGGCTTACCGGATTTGTTATCTTTAAGGGCCAACAGGACCAAAGTCTGATGGGCCGACTTCCAACCTTTTTTCAGTGTGATTTCCATAATGTTCCTTGCTGCTTTTTGAGCCGGATTACGCACAGCAATGTTTGCGCGGACCTAGACTCGACGTGGGACTGGTTCTAGCACAGCGTATTAGCTGAAGAAAGGGAATTCCAAGCACTCTAGTTTCCTCAGGATTTTCCCGAGAAGTACTTGTCAGCACTAAGAAAAAGCTCATATTGAGGTGTTAACTCTGAGCCGGGGGAACAAGTGAACATGAATCTAGTCCCGATCGTCGTCGAGCAAACAGCCAGGGGCGAACGTAGTTACGATATCTACTCGCGCCTATTGAAGGAACGGATCATCCTACTTGGGACTCCTGTGACGGATGATGTGGCCAACATCGTTATCGCCCAGATGTTCTTCTTGGAGATGGAAAATCCCGATCGAGATATTCATCTTTACATAAACTCACCGGGCGGTAGTGTTTCGGCCGGCCTGGCGATATATGACATTATGCAATTCGTTAAGTGCGATGTAAGCACCTACTGCATCGGAATGGCGGCGAGCATGGGATCCTTGCTTTTGACCGCGGGAGCGAAAGGCAAGCGCTTCATCCTCCCTCACTCCAAAACGATGATTCACCAGCCGCACATTCATGGCGGTGGAATTTCGGGTCAGGTGAGTGACATTGAAATTCACGCGAAAGAGATGGTCGCGACTAAGAAGAAGTTGACCGAGATCTATGTCAAACACACCGGGCGCGATTTTGACTTTCTCGTCCAATCGATGGACCGGGATCGTTACATGAGCGCGGAGGAATCCAAAGAATTCGGACTGGTTGACCAAGTGGTCGAGCGCCGCAAAGCCACGAAGGAAGAGAAATGACGACGAAGGAAAAAAACGGCTACGGAACCCTCTGCTGCAGTTTCTGCGGTAAGAGTCAGAAGGAAGTCAAAAAACTGATCGCGGGGCCGGGCGTTTACATTTGTGATGAGTGTATTGAGCTCTGCAATGACATTATTGCCGAGGAGCGCGAGCGGGAAGAGAGCAACAAGGTCCAGCTCTCGGTGCCCAAGCCGATCGACATCAAAGCCTTCTTGGATGATTACGTCATAGGCCAGGAAAAGGCGAAGAAGACCCTCTCCGTCGCGGTTCACAATCACTATAAGCGTATTAACTTTATGAAAACGGGTCGCAAGCAAAAGGATGAAGTCGAGATTTCGAAGAGTAATATTCTGCTGATCGGGCCGACCGGATCAGGGAAAACTCTGCTTGCTCAGACCATTGCTAAAATTCTCAATGTTCCCTTTGCCATGGCCGACGCAACAGCTTTGACTGAAGCGGGATATGTGGGCGAGGACGTGGAGAATGTGGTTCTCAATCTATTGCAGGCCGCTGATTACGACATCGAAAAGTGCCAAAAGGGTGTGATTTATATAGACGAAATCGACAAAATTTCGCGCAAGAGCGAAAACCCCTCGATCACGCGCGATGTGAGTGGCGAAGGTGTGCAGCAGGCCTTGCTCAAAATCTTAGAGGGCACGATTGCCAATTTGCCTCCCAAAGGGGGACGGAAGCACCCGCAGCAGGAGTTTATTCAGGTCGACACGACGAACATCCTGTTTATCGTGGGTGGTGCGTTTGTCGGGCTCGACAAGGTGATCGAAAACCGTGTTTCTAGCCGATCGATGGGAATCGCGGCTGATATCAAGACTAAAAACGAAAAGCTGCACGTGAAAGAGAACATTTTGCAGATGATTGAGCCCGACGACCTTGTGCGTTTTGGCTTGATCCCTGAGTTTATTGGTCGACTGCCTTCTATCGCTGTACTCGATCCTCTTGATGAGGCCGCTTTGATCGAGATTTTGGTCAAGCCAAAGAACGCTTTGACTAAACAGTATCATAAGCTTTTCTCATACGAGGGTGTGGATTTGCGTTTTGAAGACAATGCTTTGAAGGCCATCGCGCAAGAAGCCATCAAACGTAACACGGGCGCACGCGGCCTTCGTGGTGTGATCGAAAGCGCTATGCTGGACATCATGTTTGAAATTCCTTCCAAGACAAATGTGAAGGAGTGCGTGATCACTGAGGAAGTTATTGTTAAGCATGCGAAACCTCAACTGACCTACGGACAGAAAGATCCGAAGGCGGCCTCAACTAGCCCAACCGGAGATTCGGCCGAGTCGGCATAATCGCGGCGGAGCGTCGGTTTTTACGTAAAAAGTGCCTTTGACGGAACCACCGTTTGGCCCCAAAATGGATTTATGAGCGCGTAAACTGCGCGTTCATAAGGAGCCAAGCATGAGCACGACGGCACAAAGCGGTGGTCAAAAGCTACCCTTACTTCCTCTAAGAGATCTCATCATTTTTCCACATATGATGATGCCTTTGTTTGTCGGCCGCGAAAAGAGCATCAACGCTCTGGAAGAGGCTATGAGCAAACAGACGGACATCGTGCTCGCGGCCCAAAGGGATGCGAAAACCAACAATCCAGAGCCCCGCGATATTTACAACGTGGGTACGGTGGGTACGATCATCCAACTTCTGCGTTTGCCCGACGGTACTGTGAAGGTTTTGGTTGAGGGGAAGCGGCGAGTTCGCATCAAGGAATTCACGCAGACGGACGGCTTCTTCATGGTTGATTGTGAAGATATCCAAGAGGTGACAGCGAACGAGACTGAGGCCAAGGCTTTGGTTCGCTCGGTCAAATCGACTTTTGAAACCTACGTAAAGCTCAATAAGCGAATCCCACCCGAAATTCTGATGCGGGTTTCGACCATCGATGACATCGGCGAATTGGCCGACATTATCGTGGCCCAGCTAAATCTGAAATTGGAAGACAAACAAAAAATCCTCGAGATCTTTGACCCGGGCCAACGCTTGGAAGAGCTGTTGAATCTTATGACCAGCGAAATTGAGATCCTCGAAGTGGAAAAGAAGATTCGCAATCGCGTGAAGAAGCAAATGGAGAAGTCGCAGAAAGAGTACTATTTGAATGAGCAGATGCAGGCCATTCAAAAGGAACTCGGCGAAAAAGATGACTACCAGGCCGAACTGCAAGAGCTCGAGGAGCGTGCTTCTAAAAAGAAGTGGACGAAAGAAGCCGCTGATCGTGTTCGTAAGGAAATTAAGAAGCTTCGAATGATGTCGCCGATGAGCGCTGAAGCCACGGTTGTGCGCAACTATGTGGATTGGATGCTCGATCTGCCATGGCAAGATTACGCGGAAGAGAAACATGATATCGAAGGTGCCGAGAAGATTCTCGATGAAGATCACTGGGGTCTAGAAAAAGTAAAAGAGAGAATCCTTGAGCATTTGGCCGTGCAAGTGCTGACCGATAAGCTACGAGGACCCATCCTTTGTTTAGTGGGACCTCCCGGCGTTGGTAAGACCTCTCTCGCCCGCTCGGTGGCTCGGGCCTTGAATCGTCCCTTTACTCGAATCTCTTTGGGGGGAGTGCGAGATGAAGCTGAGATTCGCGGTCATCGAAAAACCTATGTGGGCGCGATGCCCGGTAAGATCATTCAATCATTGCGTAAGGTCGACAAAGGCAATCCGCTGATCCTGTTGGATGAAGTTGACAAGATGAGCATGGATTTTCGCGGTGACCCCTCGGCTGCACTGCTTGAGGTTTTGGATCCCGAGCAAAACAATACTTTTCAAGATCATTATCTAGAAGTCGACTACGACCTTTCGCCCATTTTGTTCTTCACGACGGCGAACTCTTTACATCCGGTCCCACGTCCGTTGTTGGATCGGATGGAGATTATTCAGCTCGAAGGTTACACCGAGAGCGAGAAGTTCAACATTGCGAAGAAGTATCTGGTGCCTAAGCAGATTGAAATGCATGGATTGCAAGACCGAAAGGTCACGTTCAACGAGCCCGCGGTGAAGGAGATCATTCGGTCTTACACCCGCGAAGCCGGGGTGCGAAATCTCGAACGTCAGGTGGCCACTTGCTGTCGAAAGCTGGCAAAGGACATTGTGCGCGAAGAGATGAAGTTGAATCATAGTAAGAAGGGTGCCGCTAAATTGACGGGCGCTCACACCATCACTCCGAAAAAAGTGTTGGAGTACTTGGGGCCCAACAAATTTAAATTTGGTAAAATCGAAGGACAAAACGAAATCGGTTTGACCAATGGACTTGCGTGGACCGAGGTCGGCGGCGATTTGCTGGTGGTTGAGGTTTCAGTGGTTCCGGGTAAAGGCAAATTCACGGTCACGGGCCAGTTGGGCGATGTGATGAAAGAGTCTTGTTCGGCGGCCATGAGCTACGTGCGCTCGCGCGGTCCCCTCTTTGGCATCGACAAAGAGTATTTTGCCAATACGGATGTTCACATTCACGTCCCAGAAGGCGCGATCCCGAAAGATGGACCGTCGGCGGGAATTGCCATTACCACCAGTATTGTTTCGGCGCTGATAAAGGTGCCGGTGAAGCGAACGGTGGCGATGACGGGCGAGGTCACCCTGCGCGGTCGCGTGCTGGCCATCGGCGGCTTAAAAGAAAAAGTCATGGCGGCCCATCGTGGTGGCATCCGGACAGTGGTATGTCCTAAGGAAAATGAAAAAGATCTGAAAGACATCCCTAAGGAAGTCATCAAGGATCTAAAAGTCATCATGGTGGATCACGTGGACCAAGTTTTGGTGAATGCTTTGGATGTAAAGAACGCCAAGGAAGTCTTCAAAACCCGTGGGGAGCGAGGCTCCGGCCTCAAAGCCCAGTACACCGGCCACACCCAGCAAACCCATTAAAAGGTTCGGACTACTTTTTGGGCCGTCGGCGCGTCTAACGCGTCGACGCGCGGAAAAGTAGTCGGTCCGAAAAGCGAACAGCTGCTTAGATAATATCGAATGTTCAGTGTCTCCTCACGATGGTATGTGGGAACCAATACTATTACCTCTAGGAGCACCATGATTCCTTACTCGGTTTACAAGATCGTACATCTCGTCGGAATATTAATGGTCTTCACGGCTCTGGGTGGACTGATCGCCAATGCCATCGGACAGCAGGCGAAAACGCACGCATGGCGCAAGCCCATTGCGATCACTCATGGGGTGGGTTTGCTGCTCGCGCTCGTCGGCGGATTTGGACTGCTCGCCCGATTGGGAGTGGCTCACAATGGATTGCCAGGATGGATTTACGCCAAGCTTGGTATTTGGCTAGTATTTGGAGCCTTACTCGGCGTTGTCGCGCGCAAACCCGAGATGGCCAAAGGCATTTGGGTGGTCATCGTCTTACTAGGTGGATTGGCGGCCTACTTGGCGGGAAGTAAGCCGTTTTAGATCCGACAGATTATCGAGCGACAGGAGCTTCGCTTTGATGCGGGAGTGCCATATAGAATCCCTGGCTCGAAGGGGCTGTGACCGCGGCTGTAGGGCTTGCCTTTGGTGGCGTGAAGTTCCCGCATTTCGAGCAGGGTCGGCCATTTCCATTGCCGGGATCTTGATGGGTTCTTCCAATTTTCGTCGTTATAATTCCTCGAATGCCACCCACTCCGAAGCAAAGATCGCCTCGATAGGAACTTGAAGTCAGGTAGACGCTTACGTTCGTGCCCAAAGGGTTGACGCGAATTCCAGCCCCGACGGAACGTCGAGCGAAGTGTCGGGAGCCAATTTCCACTTGTCCAAGGCCGGTCAAAAGTTCATCAAAGGCGAATCCCACTCCCACAGCCGATAGTTTGACCTTGGATTCACAAAGGCCCAAGTTGGGTCCGGCGCCTAAGGTGATATACTCGAACCGGGTCAGATACTTGTTTCCGACGGCGTCCCAGCAGCGGGAGAGTCCTTTGCCACCGCCGCCTTCTAACCCAATAGCTCCGGAGGTTCCGTGAAAAACGAGCTCGCACCGGGTGAGTAGGGCGTGTGCATTCATAGACATTGTGACCAGAATCGGCAGTGCTACCGCACTTAAAATCATTTTCAACGCTAAACTCCCAGAATGAGGTGGATTAGAGCACTTTCTGCGCCACAATCTGGGTTCGGACTACTTTTTGGGCCGTCGGTGCGTCTAACGCACCGACGGCCCAAAAAGTAGTCCGAACCTAGAGAGAGCGGCCCATAAACAGAAGTGAGTGGCCTTGCCACTCGCGGGTCAAGTTGTAGGTGAATCCGTTTTTTAAATAGAATCCCACGTTGCGCTGGTTGGGGGAGGTAATAAGGTGCACACCCGAAACTCCCAACGGGCGAAGTCTTTCCACCAATTCATCGATCAGCGTTGTGCCAATTCCCTTCCCGCGACTGCGGGGGTGAAGGTTGACGTGAAGATGGGCCGGGTAGGCGGCGAATTGATCGGCGAAAAGTTCGTAACTTTTGATTCGTTCGCGGTAAAAGGAGCGAGCCTGGTCGCTGCTCGGGCAGGCCATGAGATAGCCCAAAAATTCGCCCCCTTCGTTGCGGGCGACCAATATGAGATCGCGATGATTGGCAAAATAGTGGTCTGTCCACTTGGCGTAGAAAGCCGCCCGTTCCTCTTCGCTCCGATCCACCCAGCGCGAATCCGCGGACAAGAAGAAGACTTCCCGTATTTGGGATTGTGTCGTTTCCGAGCCATCTTCTGCAAAAGTAACGATATTCATTATGATCAGTATGCCCAGCGCTCTGCGACATTTCAATTTCAGAACGGAACCGACCATGTAATTACCACAACGCGGGCCTTCCTTGTGGATTCCCTTGTGGACGCGTTTCGGCTTGGAATATGACTTTATTACAGGGGGGACTCTTGGAAAACAAGGCCATCGAGGCCAAGCGATCCGCCGATGAGTTCTTTGAGTTAGGGAAACTAAAGGGAGAGTTGGGGGATTTTCAGACCTCCATCCAAAGACTCGAACAGGCGGCTAAAATTTATGCAGACTTGAAGGAGCATCGCCCCTTCATCAAGTGTTTGACACTTTGCCTACGTATGTTCGCTGAACGCGAGGACATGCAGGGGATTGAATCGATCAAAGATCGTCTGTATGAATATGTCTCGCGAGAAAAAATCGATCTCAATTCTACGACCTATTACACCCTGGCGCTGGTGAACTCTTACCGTGGTGAATATAGCCAGGCTCTTGAACATCTCGAGCAGGCTTTGGCGCTGGCCCTGAAAGAAGATTCGAAAGAGGATATGTGCTACGCCATTCATGGTTTGGCCGCCGTTTATTGGTCATTGGGTCGAACAGAAGATGCTCTTAAGGAGATCTACAACCTTCGTGTTTTCTTTCAAGTACTCAAATTGCCAGATCTCGAAGTCTCCTCGCAAATTTTGAATGGTTATATTTTGGTCAGCATGCGCCGGTATGAAGATGCGATCGATGTCTTTTGGAAGGCCTTTGAGGCCCTGAAGAACCAAAAAAATCTTTATACTTATGTCAGCTTATTGTTGGCGATGGGTTACGCCTATGTCGAATCCGGACAAGGCGATATTGCGAAGACCTATGTTCGGTTGGCTCAGCAGATGGCCGATCCTAATAACTTTGTCTTTTTGTCGCGCAAGATTCAGGAAGTCAGTCGAAAAATTTCGGGTAAGCCAGAAAGTCTCTTCGACCTTGTGCTGAGTGCGGGCTCGAATTCCGTTATCGAGCGCAAAAAGGGAAGAATCGATTTCAAAAATCAGTTTATTCTTTTGGATATGTTAAAACTTTTCTTACGAAATCCTGGCGAGGTTTATTCTAAGGAAGCCTTGGTTCGCTCTGTTTGGAAGCAAGACTACGATCCGGCTGTTCATGACAATAAGATTTACGTGACCATCAAGCGACTGCGACAGCTAATCGAACCCGATTTTGACAAGCCAAAATATATTTACCGGGCCAAAAATGGCTATTACCTGAATCGAAACATCAAAGTTTCGATTGAGCAGTGATTTGGGGAATGAGGGATTTATGGGATTAGGAAAAACGTTATTACTTTCGATCTTGCTGACGGCAAGCAGCGCCTTCGCAGGAATACACCAAACCAGTGATGGCATGCCGGCCCCCTGGCCGTTTCCGTGGGCTAAGGAATGTCCAATCAATTGGAAGTCGCTTGAGGGAAGTTATATTCTGGCCGAGTCCCATAATTTTATTGAAATCGAAATTCAGGTGAAGAAGACCTTCCACGGTCTACGCTTAGTGAGAATGTCGAGATATGACGATGCTGGCCGCTTGCTGTCCTATGGATCGACATATGTGGGAAGTCACAATTCGGCGTTGAGAGTCGAGCTTCATCCGATGATCACTTCGGAAAATAGAATTCGTGCCACCCTGAAGTTCCACTTTTCTAGCGACTTGGGTCCATTCTGCTACGAATGGAATCTGGTGCCGATTTTGACTATGGAATCCTTTGGCTCCACGGTTGAAAAGAATGATTACCGCCTACTGCGACTTCAATCGCAGTAGAGGAGAACGATAAAAGGCAGTTATTTCAATATTTTACCATCTGCTTGTCGACCTGAATAAGGAGTGGTAGGTTGGCTCCTCGTTATTTTAAGGCGATAGGGAATTAGCTCAGTTGGTAGAGCGCCACCCTTACAAGGTGTCGCGGAAATGAATTTAGAAAAGTTCGACGACGCCAAGTTGTTGAAGTGAATTAGGAAATGAAAACAGTGATTTTTGAAAATGGTAAAAACATTTTAAGAAAAGGTAAAAAGGTAGGAATACGTTTTATCGCAATAGGGGGTTAGCTCAGTTGGTAGAGCGCCACCCTTACAAGGTGGATGTCGCAGGTTCGAGCCCTGTACCCCCTACCAAATTATTGAAATCACTGAGAGAATCGAAATTGAAAAAATCAAAAATGGTAAAAACAGTTGGTAAGATGGGTAAAGTCTTAGGATTGACGAAAAATAACGATCAGTACGAAGACGTGCCTGACGAATTGAAGTGGGCAATTCCACTCCATGAACACCTGACAAGCTCTGAAACACAAAAATGGTTTGATGAACGCAAAGCTCAGTCTGAGCAGCGTGTGCAGTTTGAGATGACTACTCGGCAGCGAGAGGCATCGAAAAAACGTCTAAAAATTCTGGCGCGTACTTTCTAATATAACCCTGAGTCGTTCTGTAATCCTCATGGAGGCAGCACCTCTGCAAGAATGTGGGATTGCCTTTGTACATCTTTGCCAAATGAATCGCGCCGATTGTCGCGTAGGAATGTCGCCAATCCAACGGTGTCAGATATTTGAATCCACACTCTTTTGCGATTCGCTTCCAGGTCTTGGCAATCTGTCCTGGCAGGTTCGGATACAAACGGTCTTTGGGGTTCAAGTGCGCCTTTAGATAGCGTGCCACTTCAGTAATGATTTCCACCGAAGGTTGTACCATAGGCACCATTATTGGCTTACCTGTTGAGGTCTTAGTTGCATCCTTCTGAGTGATAAAACCTTTTCGACCACGGCTTTGACCGCTGATTATGTTATCCCTAACGAGAAAATATGGTGTCTGTGCATCAGGAAAAAGATTTTCGGCTTTCATGCCAGCGAAGTTTCCACGGCGTAGACCAGTGATGACGCCAAAATACAGCCCGTAGGCTATGAGTTTCATCTTCGGGTTTTCTTTGTAGATCCTGTCGATTTTTATTTTTTGATCTTCGATTTGTGCGAGCGTATAGACTTCTTCCGAACGTGAATTTTCGCTGTAATCGCGCTTTTGCTGCTCAAGCGTCAACGTCACCCAAATTTTGAACTGGTCATCTTTTGCAATGTAGTCGTACTTTTCGCAGAAAAACATAAACTGATTTATCGTGCGACAGAGAACATTGTAACTATTGTGAGAATACTTTTCGCCGTTCCTTTTCTTCGCGGTTTTAACGTGTAACTCAGCCTTGTTTCTGAACTGTTTGAACTGCTTTGGATGGGTACAGCCCAATGAAAGGAACCACGGAAGCCAAAAGTTTCTCATGCAGTTGTGGTAGACAACGGGAATAGCAGTATCGTCTTTGAACGCTTTGAATTCTTCAAGGACTGGTCCAAAATCAAAGTCTTTGGATTTAAGTTCAATTTTTTCCATCGCACGATAAGATGCCAGCGCGAATTGCGAACTCAGTTCTTGTTCAAGTCGATGTTTTAGTTTTTTGAATTCTGAATTTTGTTCGGCCTGCTCCTTGTGGAGTTTTTTTTCTTTGAGCAGATTATTGATTGCTTTCAAAGTTGGATGAACTTTGGCAGATATGGGAAGAGGATTGTCTTTACCCTTGGAGATAAAGGCGCGGAAGGCGTCACAGGTTTTGCCTGTTCTCCATGTAAAATACAGTCCTTCAAATGGTGAGCTACCCTTTGCCATAGTTGTTCACCACAAGTTTAGTGGCTCAAACCCCTTCTTTTCATTTTTCGTCTTGCGGCTCTATTTGGCTGTAAATGAGCGGAGATGAATCCCATGCTTTGAATAACTTCCGTAAAATCAACTCTTGAATAGTCTGGCTTATTGAGAGGTTCGCCCGTTTCCAGATCATAAGTTATAAACTTACGGAATTGAGCATTGTGCTTGGCAAGAGACTCTTTGGCGACTGTAAGTGCCAACTGAGTTGCAGAAATTAAGGTTTCAATGTGAGGGCCGTCAGTATTGGCAGAGCCAAGTTGCAAGGTGCGCAGAGTTTCTAAATGTTCATGTGCTCGTCTGACCCGTGCGCTGCTTCGTGTGCCGCCAACCGATGAAAGATCACGACGACATTCAATTGAAAGGAAATCAGTTTCCTCGATTAGCCTTTGCCATTCGTGGGCAGACAAATTTTCTCTATTTCTAAAGTGGTGAAAGGGGTAAGGCCCTGGCACTGAAGGCAGGGCGATTTCGCCAGCGTCCAATTTCTCTAACAACTCTCCGACCGTTAATTTCAAGACCTTAGTCTTTTCGTTTGCCATTTTTGATCCTCATTTATTTACGCTTCGCAGCATTTACATATATTAACTTGTATTTACTATGCTAATATAGCACTACTGCGCGTTATTTACAATAATAAACTTGCATTAACTATATATTATGGTTAAGGTACGGATATGGCTGATGAAACCAAAAAAAGGGCAGGCAGAAAACAGGGCTACCCAATCACTAAGCAGCAGTTTGATGACCTAATGGCCGCTCTTGGCGGCACCCATGAGGAAGTCGCTCGTTTGTGTGGCAAAACCCTTGGACCGCAGGCAGTTTCGTGGTGGAGGCAATCAGAGCGGATTCCTTTTGCCCATCTAAACCGCTTGGCCTCAGAGTTGGTTCGCCAACTGCAAAGTCGTGAGCCGACCGAGATTGATAAAAGAGCACTTCAATACTTGAAGACAGCTAAAGCCCTGATGGATGCGACTGGTACTGCCGTAAGCGATCCACGGTCAGCAATTCAATTCCAACCCGAAATACAGCGCCATTCTTTAGGCGTCTCCCTAGAAGGCTTCAAATTGGAGGAGCTTGTGCAGGAGATTGAAAAACGTGGCTGGGATGTGAACTTGTCACTCCGAAAAATCGAAGGTCGCTAGACTTCAACTCTGACTGTTGGAAGCTCCCAGAAACGACAAAAATCAAAATTATTTTTTCACTCAATTTTGACAAGCAAAATTAAATAGTTACAAGCGAGCAAGTTTCGGGCGAAGCGCAAATAGCGTGTGATCTCTACGATATAAGTAAGGCGTGCAAGACAACCTTTACTTGTAAGGAGATAAACATGGCAGCACGCAATTTAATTTCAAAGGCGGAAAAAGAAGCCGCAATTTTAGCTTTTATCCAGGCCAATGGGCTTGAGGTTGGCCTGACACAGGTTTGGCTAGATGACCTATATCCACTATTTCTAAAGTGGCTGGAGATCAATAAATACGATTTTGCGCCAACCAAACGCAGGTTCGCGCAAACGCTGAATACGCGATTTAGAAGCGCCCACGCTTCAATTACGGAGGACGGAAAGCACACGTCAAAAAAAGTCTATTACCTGAGTAAACCAGTCGGGAATGGGGGGTAATATGCTGTGGTTCAAACACTTTGCAAATAACTCCACTCAAAACCAATCGTTTATGGGCCTTAGCAGTGAGCTTGGCGCTGAAGGCTACGGGCGTCTCATGCTTCTTATAGAGTGTCTTGTGGGCGGCGCTGATGGCATCGACAATCCACCTTCGGCAAAACTCAAAGTGAACGTCTGGGCAACGATCCTGAAATGTAAACCAAAGAAAGTGCGAACATTTCTGGAATGTTGTCAGAACCACGGAATAATCAATTTCGTTGATCTTGAAAATGAAATCGAAGTCACTTTGCTCAACCATCGAAAACTATTAACTAAGTCAGCGTTGCCAAGTGGGAAACGGACGACCAGCGGTCAACCCGTGGGCGACCAAGAAGAGAACAGAAAAGAACAAAATTCCTCTTTCTCATCAAGCCAAAGAAACGATCAGTCCACTGGTCAAAATAATTCAGAATTAAACCAATCAACCTTTGGCTCCACCGATCAGTCGATGTCGCCAATCAACTATCAAGAATCCAAAGACATCAAAGAATTCATGTCTGGTTATTAGGAGCATTTTATGTCCGACGGTTTACATGGTCATCTTCACAAACTTCTATACGGGTATAAGCAGAAGGGCCTCACTGTCGACAAAGTTTTTACGGTTATGGATGCCACAGGAACGCACCTTTCAGGCGATCAAATAGAATGGGTAAAAGAGTTTTATCCAACAATCGAAGTAAAGAGTTGTCAGCCGCAACAGTCAGAAAAAATGAGTGAAGCGGATATAAATAAGTTTAAGGATAGCATAGCTGAAGCGGCCCAATATGAAAATCGAAAACAGGCAGTTCAAAAGATGGAACTCGATGTTCGTGAAAGCAAAGTTCAAGTTGATATTGTGAAGTACAAACAACAGCAAGAGGACATTCTGAAGTCGGACGCAGAAAGAAAGGCGGCTCAGTCCCTCAATGTTGACCAGCTTAAAGACGCCTACTTTTCTGATGCGATGACAGATCATCAAAAATATCTTGAATCTGCTAAGTATCGTTTAAGGTGTATGCTGCCGTGTTTTGACAATACGGTTCCGCTTTTTGCAAAGAACCTACTTTTGCTTGGAGCAAAGACGGGCGAAGGTAAGTCATCCACTGCCGCTCAAATTATTTACTCCGTGCTCAATCAAAATAATCCAGCCACAGGCAGACCATGTCGGGCTTTGGTGCTCACCAATGAGGAAACAATGGGTGAGGTTTATACGAGAGTAGCCTTTCAATATAAAAAGTGGCCTTACACTCGCCTTGACGCAATATCAGAGGGTCAGCGCAAAGAAGTTTTACGTTTTCAAAACGAAATGCGAGATTCTAAACGACTTGTTGTCATCGACAATTCCTTTCCTGATATTCGACAGCCAACAACAAGCCTAGAAGGGCTGGAGCACTTTCTTGAGAGTTTGGTCAGAAACAAAAATGACTTTGATCTGATTGTTATTGATTACTTTCAAAAGATTTCTTCCTCAACGGCCCACAGAGGCGCGAGTCCTACAGATGTATTTACCCGTGTTTGTGACATGCTTGATGACTATAGAAAAAGATTGAACTGCCCAATCGTAATTTTCGCACAATTGTATCCAAGCAATTCTGATAAGACGAATTTTGAAGACCGAATCAAAGGCCGCAAGAAAATCTTAGAGACGGCGACTTTCGCGGCTGAAATCGAACCCGATAGGGATAATTACAAAACTTACTTTCGCATCCATAAGAACCGTCTTGTTCAAGGAACTGTAGGCACGACGGTCACTGTTGGCTTTGATCGTGAAACTGGAATGTACGTCACTTGTGATATTCCATTTCAGCAAAAAGCAAGTCAGTGGAAGCAAGACAGAAAGATAAAAGTTGCTCAAGAAGTTGTGGACAGAATTGACGATAACCTATCGGCAGCGCAGTCACCTGTTCGCAAACAATCTTAGAGTAAGAAGATGCACTCCCACTAAAGGCGGAAAAAATGAAAGCTCTATATCATCAAGGTCAACAATACCCTACACAAGACACTGAAGCAGGTCTGAACTATATTGAAATCGAAGTCTCTGGGCCGACAGGTCAATGGGTAAAAACAAAAGCCCTAATCGACACGGGTGCAAATGTTACTTCGGTCACAGCGGCACTTGTAGAACAGCTAGGAGTCGATGACGTATTGCCGTACTTAGGCGATCAACTTTTGGAAACGGCGAATGGCGACGTTGCGGAACCGACAACGAAAGTGAACATTCGCATCCTTGGTACAGATGGAAATTACACGCTTCTCCAAGACTGGCCCGTGACAATAATCCGCAAAATGAATGAACCGATTCTAGGTCTTGATATTCTGCAATTTTATTCAGCCCAATTGAAGCACGGCCAGATAGTCAGCATGGTTTTTGATGAAACTGGCCCAAGTGCAATTCAAAAGCGAAAGCAGATCCAAGGCTAAATACTCCCCAGCCTTTATTCCAGCCTAATACAGGTATTGTCTCGCTAGACCTTTACGATTTTGGTCGTAAATCCGAATAGTAGCGCGGTGAAACGAAGCAGAACAAAACAATCAAATAACGGCACCGATGAAAGCCTGATAAAGGTTCAACATCGACTTAAAGCCGTCAAGAATCCTGAAGCTGCCAAGATTGATGACTACAGCAATCGACTTGATGACCTTTATTTGGATTTTTTGGCGCACGAAACAAAAGGCGTTGCCAGTCAAATCGAAAGAAATGTCGCCAGGTTTATGAGGCCGCTTTTTGAGCAAGCGGCGAATAAACTCAATATAGTGATTGGTAATACAAAGGAAACTTTTCGCCTTTATTCTGAGATTTACTTGTTTATTTCCACTTTCATTAAAACTCACGGACATAAAAGCAAAAAAGCTCCGCCGCTGGATGAAATCAAAAACCAAGTTAAAGAGTTTCTGTTTTGGAGAGATTTGGAGCCAAAGCTAATCCACTATTGGTCCTTAGAGTTCGCAGACAAACCGTTTGTCATACCAGATGATCGACAAGAATTTTATCAACGCTATGGACTCAATCGCCAAAATTATTCGATTAAAGATCGACTAAGAGAGGTTGAATACAGCGCCAAAGGTTTGTTAGGCGTAGATGCAACTTGTACTGTTGGCAAACGAATCATTTTCTCTGTTGAACATCCCGATGTATTTCACGCGGATTTGGCAATCATTCCTATCATTTCTGAAATGAAGGAAAAAGGCATTGATGTGGAGCTAGTGCGCGGTGCTTATAAATACGAAGGCGGCAAATACAAGGGGAACGTCATCGAAGAGATTTCTCTGCTATGCCATTTTAGCACTGACGAACAGAAGATTTTGATTTTAGACTGGCTTGAACCATTTGGTCAGGAAAGTTATCTCTATCTTGCCGAGGATGGCCTTACAACTTCGATTAAAATTTCAAATGGTGAGCGCACTGAATATGGTTATTGGACAAAGGTTCAATCCATTTCCAAAGAATCTCTGCAAGAGGGACAAGGGTTTTCGATTCTGAATGGCGAATGTTTCCAAGCGATTCAAAAGTCTGCTTCAAGCCTTAAAGCGGCCTAAATCAAAATCCGTGAGCCAGTTGGCCCACGGACCTACATAGTCTTGCTTTTAGTAAAGTACGTCTTGCAACATCACACTGAACTGGCCTCCAGGTATTTGACAATTTTCCCAGCTATCATCCATCTTTTGGCACTTCATTGTTTGAGCGGTGTAACATGAGCCGCCTTGAAGCCAAGCTACTTTGAAACTTGTGTACTCCCCTGAATTGTTCGGAGTCGTGACAATGTGATAGGTATTCCCTGAAGTTGTGTTCAAAAAATTCGGCAGATACCAAACAAAAGTTCGATCACTACAGCACATTGATCCGAAGGTATCGGTTTTGTCAAAGTAGTTGGACGCATTGGCGGTCGCCAACAGAATTCCGGGATCTCCGCCAGCGTCGTCATAGATAGAAACTGTCTGGCCGCTTGGATAATAAATACCCGTGATGACCGCGCCAATTTTTGATTGGTTGACCGTAATTGGTTGAGCAAATCTTTTGTACTGAACGCCAAACGAATGGTTGGCTCCCTGATAACTCATGGCACAGCCATACATGAAGTTATAGGTACGCCAGTCCGTGGACATGGGCGGAGTGCTGTCGCCAGGATCTTCACCAATACTTGGTGAGCTTCCCGATCCTCCGCTACACGAAAGAAGCGTGAGCGACAAAAGAACGCCTGAAAATACCTTGATTTTTGAATGTATCATTTCGATACCCCTTTCTTGCGGTGTGCGACATGCACACCGTCTGGAAAGAAATATCGGCTTGAAAGACCTAGACCTTATTGAGACGGCTTCAGGTCCAATAGAACGCGCTTATAATTTTTAATCGCTTTGCAATTCACTTACGGGTGTTCCGTAACGGCAGAACAAGCCCATATCCAAAGTTAGAGAGAACGCTGTGCTACCGTCAGTTTGCGGTGCCTCTTTTAGCGAAGTTGATTTTTTCAAAACCTGCTCCCAAATATACCCACGATTATCTATAGCTTTGTGCGCTTGAAATTTTCCCGAATGGTATTCAGGCCCATAGTGCTGTTGTGAGCCTGGATCAGAAACACTCATCTCTTTTTCAAGTGCTTCGCGTGACAGTGTGAAAGTGTAGTGTTCTATCAAAAAATTCAAGTCTTCCGCGAAAGCGATTTGCATGGGATAAAGCACCCCTTGGTCTTTTATCTTCCACCCAAATTCTGAAACCATAACGGGAACGTGCTTGTAAAATGTGTCCAACGGATCAGTTCTCAATACAGGTAACGTGTCACTTGATTCTGCAACGGCTGAAACATTGAGCGACTGTGGAATTGGATTGCCGTTGTATCTGTCCCAACCCATCTCCCAGAATGACGACGCCTTGGGAATAAGTAGTGCTGATCTATTTGCGGAAACGACGGCGAGGAATAGCATATCAATATGGAAATCGGGTGAATAAATGTTTTCGATCCAGCGGCGTTCGCGGAACAGTGGGAGATACGGAAGGGAGCGATAGAAGTCTTCAATTTCTTTTTTATTCTGACTTAGCGAGAATGGGATATTGTATTGTTGGCCGCGCAGTTTGTATTGGTTCTCGCTGTCTTTTCCCACCGACATATATTCGGCGTAGTCGGGATTGTATTCGTGATCCTCAAAAACTTGAACGCCTTTATCCATCTTTGAAAATCGAGTGATCGGTTTGCTGGCGGCGGTAAAAAAGAATCGTGTTTTGAGATAGATTCTTGCGTGAAACAAAAAGTCTTTCTTGGCTTCCGTGACCTTGTCGAGAGGGGTTCCCTTGGGAGCCTTTTGCGGCGGCAAGACTTTGATTTGAAATTCACCGTTGAGCTTTGGTTGATTGCCATTGCAAATTAGGTTTTGAACGTCTCGATAAGTTTTTTTAGTATCGCCACTTGCCTTGCTGATTCTGGCCACTGCCGCTCTAACAGATTCGGAAAACACCGCAAAGCCTCGAAGTCTTGCGGCGTCTTCAATTAGACCTTCGGGCTTTTGTTCAGTCGCTTTTGTTGTCGTAGGATCAATGCGTTCAGGGCCAACGGGTTGAGTCGCACATGAAATGCAAAGAAAGACCGAAGCCAAGGCTGGCACGATTCGATATAGGTTAAAGTTTTTCAAGGTACACATCCACAGTTTCAATCGGATCGAAATTTACGGGCTTCCGCTCCTGTTTTAAGTTCAAATGCTTTGGCTTATACCCTTTCAAACGGATCACGACTTCGCGGTCCTCTGGAAAAATAAGCAGCATCTTTGGATTCTCGTCGCATTTGACGACTCTTGGTCGGCCTATCACTAGAATGTCATCGCACGGCGACGGCACAGTCGATATTAGCAAATGTCGATTTTCGCTTTGAACAAGTGACGCTTTTTTTGAACTGCCTTCGCCAACGGGCAGAGTGCCTGTCGCATCTTTATTTGAGATTAAATCTGAAGACTCTGCGTCCTTGTGGTCGCGGTCGGTGCTTTCAGATTTTGAAATGACTTTAGCTTTGGCCAGGTCAAAGCGGCAGGAAACAAAGCATTGCCATGAGCCGTCGTTTTCTTCACAAGATTGACGGATCGGCTGACACTCAAGACCACTTACCTGCATTTCGCTTTTTGTTTCTGAGTGCCACGCGGCCTGTTTGTTGTCTTCGATGGATAGGGATTTAGATTTGAACGTATAGCCGCTGACATATTCTGTACCGATGCCGCGACACTGATCTAGGGCCGCTTTGTTTGCCAATACTTTGTCAGGACCATTTCCTGAACATGAAAGGGTGAGTATATTGCCGTCTTTTTTAGGGCCTTGCTCACTAAACCACGCAGGAGCCTTGGCTGTAGCGGTCGTGCTGACCGCCACAGAAAAGACCACTAAAAATAATTTGAGAAAAGACGACATTGTCATTGTAACCGTCCACTTCACTCATTTTCTGTTGCTGTGGATGGCTGACGTTGTTCGCCCGTTGCTGCCTCTGCATTGCCAACGAATTTATCCCAGTGTTGTGCTACTTTCTTAGCGAAGTCGGCACTGACTCCTTGTTTACCTTGAGCTTTGCGAACGGCATCAAGGACCGCAGTTTTGAATTGCGGCTCATCCATTTCAGAAAGAACGAAGACACGATATTGAACCGTCACCTGTCCACCTTCTTGAACCACGGCGACTTTTTCCCAATATCGTTTAGATGTTTTCAGCGCACTTGTCGTCAACTGGCTGGCAGTTGCGCCGATATAGCGAGACTGTGTGGAATCAAGAGCCGTTCCCTCCTGCGCATCCTGAAATACATAGTCGAGACGCTGAGAGATTGAGTGCGAGATTCCTGCCTTTGAGTTTGATTCGGCTATGCGATATGCAGCGGCTAAATTATCTGACGCTGGAATGGTCGTTTGTCCAAGCGATAGAACTTTTGCACCCTCCACTCGGAACGGCTCTGATTCTTTGAGCCAGTCAGGGCGCGACTTTATGTCATCAATTCGTGAAATGATTCGCTCCTCGCCAATGTTGTTGGCAACGGCTTTTTCCATTTCTGTTTTTGGTGTCGATGAGCAAGCCGCTACTAACAGCGGCAATGCAAGCATGGTTATCTTCTTCATATTCCCTCCATTGGCGATTTTATTCGCCGCATTTGACGTACACTTTATCCATTCGTTTTATTGCGTAAACATCTTGAAACGTGAAATCACATGCAGGAGGATTCGTAGCTTTCTCCACACTGAAGTTTAGGGCGATGCAACGACACATACTGCTTTCTGCGCTAGGATTTCGTTGGGCGCTCACAGTCGTTGCACTGTACTCAAGCGCCGCCTTGCATGTGGCAATGAAGTTGGCTTGCGCTTTGTCTTCTGGACAACCAGACGGTTGTTTGTCATTGGAGCCAGATAACCAACCCTTTACCTTGTCCATCATGCCAGGGCTTTTTGCGTTGTCGTTATTGGCAGTTTTTTGAGGAGCCGCTTGCTGTTGTGGTACAAGGTTTGTCACGTCGGGAAGTTGGGGAAGCGTTGACGCCACGGGTTTGTCTTGCTTGCCAAAGAAAACCCCTTCAATCATGTTCCTGGCACCTTTGACATCTTGTACGCTTGGGTTTGCCTGCGCGTACTGAGTCATCAGTGAATCCGCTTTGGTTTTTTCCGATGCCGAATAATTTTTGATGCAATAGGCGCTCATCTCCATTGGAGTTTCGGAGGTCATTTGATTGATAAGACAGTCAACTGCGACGCTTTTGTCTTTCTTGTCGTATTGATACTTTGTATCGAGATAGCCTTCCTTTTCGGATTTCATGCAGTGGGCGACCATTTCATAGTTGACGGTGTCTCGCTTGGTCCACTTCTTAAAACAATTCGGACCTGACATATTCTCAAACCAGTTCTTGCCCTTGAATTCGTTTTGAATGGCTTTTATTTCGGCAATGCCTGCCGTTTGTCGCTTCAGACAATGGGTGTACATCTGTTCGTCTAGCGAACCCGACTTAGTCCACTCGTCTTTGCAAAGCTGTTTGATTTGGTCCGTGCCTTGGGCATGGGCCAATGAGAGAAAAAGAAAAGAAAAAATCATCACTGTAAATGACTTAGTTTTGCTTCTCACTTGTGGCCTCCCGTCTTCACTTTCTTTATGGTGATTTCGTAAAGGCCCGTGTGGATTTCTGTCTTTTCAAGTATATCGCCAAGGATTCCTCGCGGATCTTCCTCCCCGAAAAGCAGAGAATGTGTTGAGCAATTAAAGAACTGCGCAAGGCGTTTCAATACATCGAGGTCGCGTGGAATTCTGCCGTGTGGACCAAGCCACTCTTGAACGGTTTTCGGAGGGCAATTGATGGCCTTTGCCAGTTGAGAAACTGACAAATTGCGTTCGCTCATCAATTGCTTTAAGACTTCACCAAAAGTTTTAGTCATACTATCTATAAATCGGCTGAAAAATCGCCGCCTTTGAACCCTTTCTCGCTTCTCATCCACAATGGATGACAGTTCATCGCGCTTGGCTGAAATATCAGCCAGGCTTAGACATATAATATAACGCTTTGCATAATTAGGCAATCGAATTTTGATATTCAAAATTAGTGTCTCAATTTTTGACTAACGAATTCCGATAAGCTAATATAAGGCAAAAGGATGTATGGAATGAAAAAGACAAAAAGCGAAGCTGATCCCAGAAAGTACGCTAACTTTCAATTTGCTTTTAGAGTGAAGGACAAAGAGGTTTTGGAGTCACTTCAGATTGAATTAGAAGATCTCTATAGCAAGTTCAATAAAGGCCGCGATCCTAAAAATCCAAAAGGCGTGAGGGCTGTTAAGATGAACGACATTGCCTTAAAAGCTCTTAGAATAGGTCTTCAGGAAGTAAAGAAAATGAGGGCTTGGGAATTCGACGAATAACGATTTATTTTGATACACTAATTTTGAATATCAAAATTTGATTGACTAAATATATGCTCTGCGTTATCCTGTACTCAGATGCTCAAGATTGATTGAGCTAGGAGGACAAGATGAAAGATGCACAGTTAGCCAAAGAACTTATCGAGGTTATTGAACAGCGTAAACGTCTTGATAAGCGTGAGTCAGACCTCAAAGACCTTTTCAAAATCAAAATGACCAATCAAGGAATCAATACCCTGACCTTGGGTAATGTCCTTGTTTCATTAGTGCAAAAGAGCCGCACGGCTCTGGACAAGAAAGCACTCGTTACCGCATACGGTGAAGAGGTGGTCAGTCAATTCGAGAAAGTTACCGAGTATATTCAGGTTGATGTAAAAGACGAGTCAGTCACCGATAGCAAGAAAGCTGCTTAATTGGTGATGCGATGAAAAATACTTCGATTGCTCAAAAGAATGACCTTTTAAGAAAATCCTTCTCTGGCTGTCGGGTTATGCTGACGGCTGGAGTTGCCGATAGTGAAAAGCAAACTCAAATCTTAGATGCGGTTAAGTCATTCCACCAATTTACCGAAGACAATGATCCATATGGTGAGCATGACTTTGCTTTCTTAGAGGTCAACGGTGAGAAGTTCTTTTTCAAGTTCGACTATTACGACAGCAATTATGAATTCTTCCAAGAAGACGGCAACAGAGTTCTCACGATTGGTCGGGCCGACGAGTATTGAGGGACAACTTTTGGAAAAATTATTTTTAATTTTACCTATTCATTTTTATGGGAAAAAAGTGGCGCAGAAAAATTCTGACGGGAACCCTGCGCCTGAATATGAAAGAGCTAGGTCGAAAGGAAATGTCCAAAACCCCGATAGCCCGATTTTGCTAGGACCTGTTATTTTGGTTTTGGCAGAGGCTAGAGGGTAAACCAAAATTTCGCAGAATACCCAAGAAAGCGAAGTTTTAGAGGTTCAGGATGAGAACGAAGGATCAAAACAAGGTCGTAAACATTGAGAATTTCGTTGCCAAAAGTGGTAAAGCGAAATCGCCAATACAGCTTTTAATCAAAGCAATAGCGCGAAGTGTGAATCAGCATAAGATCCAATACGACCAACTCCGCTACGTCTTCAAGGCCGTGCGCCAACACTGTGAGCTTGAAGCTCCGAACCGTGGGCAAAAACTGTATGAGCTTCCCACAGAGGACGAGATGAGCCGCTTCTTTGGCGTTATCGAAAACCCTGTGCATCGGCTTATCTTTGAATTCTTGGATGGGAGCGGCTTGCGAGTCGCGGAGCTTTGTAATCTCGAAGTGAGTCGGATCGACTTTAAGAATAACACAGTCTTTGTCAAAGAAGGAAAGGGCCGCAAGGATCGAATGACCATTGTTGGGAATCGCTTGTTAGAAAAGATCCGCCTCTATTTGGACGGTCGGAAAAACCGCTATCTGTTTGAAAGCAATCGTCACACTCGCTTTACCACAAGGCGAATTGAACAACTCTGCAAGCGGTATAAGGACCTTGCAGGTATTGAGCGCGACATAACCCCTCACACTTTTAGACACCGTTGGAACACGCGGCTTGCTGAAGGCGGCGTGAGCCGTGAGGGACGAGAAATACTGGCAGGTCACTCAAAAGGATCGGCGACGCAGGACATTTACACGCACTTGGGCGTTGGCGGAATGAAGGATGAGGTCATAGCCATTCTTGATAAAAAAGATCAAGTTTCACGATGACGGCAGTCGGTATCTGAACGGATCTTGTTTCGTTCCTTGGCCAATCTTAATCACTGAGCCTGTTTCAAGCAAATACCGCAAAACTGCGATGAATCGCTTTCGACGGATGCGTGTCAGCTTTTGAAGTTGGTCACGGGTTGGACTTCCTGGCCTGGCTAGTTCCAAAATCGCCATTACGATGTGGAAATGGCTGTCATATCGCTTTTTTCCACGCGGCAAAGTCAATAAACGCTGACTGGCTTCGGGCAAATTCAGATTTGTTTCTTTCATGGTTTACCTCACTCATAAGACAAAGATTGTGGCCGTTCCCCTCACTTCAAAGGACCAAACGGGATTTTGCCCATAGGCCGTGTATGAGGCGTCCAAACCACGTTTTTTGCCCGTTCCGCTCAGAGTGAGTCCCTTTCGTTCCATTGTTTCAAGGTCATGGCCCTGAATCTTTAGGGGGAGCAGGAGACTAAACTATGGACCAAAATGGAAACGACGTACTGAGTGAGATTTTTAGAAGGCGAGCCGCTGGGGAGATTACCCACGGAGAAGCACTGCACGAATTAGCAGAATTGCGGCGAGCGCAGGACCGCGCCGAGGTCGAAGCAAGACGCTTAGGTCAACCAATCCATCATATTAGGCAACAAGCTGTTGAGGAGCCAAAGCCAGCACCCCAAGCTCAATCGGTTGAACGAGTGCCATCATTCACTGAGGATGAGATTTTTTTGACCAGTGCAGAGGCGGCAAAGCTGCTTGGGTATGGCAGCGAGAAAAGTTTCAGGAATGCAGTAGCGGCAGGCAAAATCCCTCATTACAAGTTGATGGGGAACCAAAACCGATTCAAGAAAACTGAGATGCTGGCACTTCTCGTTCGAGTTGAACCTAAATAGTTCAGTCAAATCACTTTGACTTGTAGCGCCTATCGAAGTGAACCTTTATTTGAAAAGGTCTTTGGGTTCAATCTTGAGGACATGGCAAATTCTAGAAATCGTTCGTAAAGTTAGATTTTGTTTACCAGACTCAAATCGTTGCCAAACACGCGGCTCAAAGCCTTCCACCTGTTCTTGCGTCAGCCCACGCGCTTTTCGCGCTGTCTGAATGTTCAAAGCAACTTGCCTTGATAGTTTTTCGAGCCGTTTTTCTTCGGCGGTTGATCTTTTTCCCACCGTTTAAGTGTATTTACGACCATTTATACAGCCCACGACCGTATAAGGTCGTATTTTCCGTGACGACCTTGAAAGGTCGGGATAAAATGCCGTGATATATTTGCGGAAACGCCTTGCGTTGTTGTTTGGCGTTCCTAAACAGAGGTCGATCAATGGCGGGAAGAGTGCTCCCAAAAGAACTTGCGGTAAAGCTAGGCGTCTATATCCGCCAAGGCAGAACTGCGCGAAGACTATCTTTAGAGGCGGCGGCAGATCGTGCAGGAGTTTCTATCGAGAAAATCGTCGCCATCGAATCAGGCGACGGAGCAATCACTGATGTTGAGGTGCAAATCTGTGCAGCTAGGTATGGTGACGTAAGAGCTATTGAAATTGATATGCTCATTCGTAAATGGGCCTACGCTGAAATGCACCGCGAAGAGATGACCAAACGACGAAAGCATCTGTCTATTGTTGGGCACGATCCGAAGCCGTGGGAGCGAGGAGCCTTTGCTTCAAGTGCTAATTGTCGATGACAACGCTGATTATTGTTGCCTGCTATCCAAAACACTAGAGCAGCGTATCCATGCTCATACTACTTCGGTTTTGTCTGGAAAACTCGCCATTGAAGCCCTAAGAGTCGGCAAATTCGATGTAATGATCTGCGATTTTGAAATGCCAGGGATGAACGGCTTCGATGTATTTCAGGCGATGATTGCCGAGGACTTGTTTTGCCCATTCTTGCTGTACACAAATGCCGACCTCAGTCGGCTACCCAGATTTGAAGGCCCTGGTTTTCTCGGCATCGTCAAGAAAATGGAGGCTGAAAAGCTATTCAAGCATTTGGACCTTTTGATACTGAAAGGCAGCGACTAGAGCGTCAAAGTTGGAGGTCGCTACCATTTTCTACCAAGTGCAGGTTAGAATTTCAGAACGAAAGCAGGGAAAATGATTTTTCAATGGTTCAACAAAAGTTTGGATAAGGAAAAGGAACAAACAAAAGAGCGACTTGTCGCCGTTCTGGACAAAGAAATCAATAGCATCAAGAGTTCGATCCAAAACACACCATCAGACCGAATCGGCCAAAAGGATGAGTTGCATAAACTGATGGCGAGTTTGATAGTGCGAAAAGCCTTAGCTGAATTTGAATCCGAAGAAATAATCAAAAAAAGAATGGATATGCGAGTCTCGTTTTTTGCGCTTGTGATGAGCAGTCTATCCCTGTTGTTTTCCATTGCCACATTCATAGCTCGGCGTTGAGGGAAGCGTGGAATTTTGGGAGGGACTGAAAATGAACCCGTTTGATGCAGAACTGTTCAACATCTTTAAGAGCCACAATCCCAATGTAAAACCAGAAGACGTAACAAAGTGGAGTGCAAGTCATTCACAGTGGGCTTCTAGAAACTATCTTCGGTCTGCGCAGTGGATTGATTCGACACTAAGGCACCTCGATAAGCAATTGGGCGACGTTGACGTTGAGAAGTTCATTATAAATGTTTATGGCATCGCCCTTGACCTGCCTGACTTTGTGGAAAAGAAGACCAAATTTTTTGGGATGCTTGGTTTTTCCAGCCATTCAGAAGTCAGAAAATATGTTGTCAGGCAACTTCGTGATCGAGGGATGCAGATTCACATTTTACAATTGCTCCAACTCGATGAGGTTCTTTCGGAGTTTATCGAGAAGACCTTCTCTGTGGAGGAGCTTTTCGCAACGGCCTTTTACCGCAATAGCTATTGTCACCCGTCGCTATCGGCTTACACGGTCAAACTGTCCTCAAAAAAGAAAGGTGTTAAGTTCGATCCAGCGAAGTACGAAGCGTTTTTGCAATTACAACCGTATGACGAACTGGATTTGTGCAAGACCATATATGAAAAACTAAATCAAAATCGTAATGCCCTGAACAGAATCAAGGATCTGCTCATGGCTTTAAGGGGGTAAGCCTATGGACTTGATAGAATCTCTTTTTCAAAAGTCTGGCAAAACGGAGAGTGATTTAATCAAGACCGCCGACGAAATCATGTCGCTATCCCAAGAAAATCCGACCTTCAAGAGAGGCAAGCGCCTCATGGATATGATGAATTTTCTTGAGCAGGCGGTGATCGGGCCAGAGCATATCAATGACGAGAACCACTCTGATGCTCGACAGTTGATTCAGGACGAAAGAAAGATCCTTTCAGACCAAATGATGCACTGGACACTTTCGTCAAATTTTACCAAGGAAGAATTGGTCGCCTGGCTTAAACGGTACTATGCCATTGACTATTACGCTCGGCATTTTCGACTTGGAGATGAGTTCTTTGCGGCCATAACAGGGCAGGCAAAGAAGCGGTCCACCCAACACTAGGCAATCAAAAGATCCAGGGCCGCTCAATCCAAAAGCGGTCGTTCCATAGACATATGATATAGGCAGTAGAGAAGCCAAAATCGGCCTTCCTGCGCCGCCTTTTACCTTCTCCCTTCAAAACCTAACACGCCATGACGCGCAATGACCGCGTTCCTCAATCCCATTTATAAAAGAGTCTAACTTGGTAGAGCGCCACCCTTACAAGGTGGATGTCGTCGGTTCGAGCCCGGCATTCCCTACCAATCGTCAGGCTGTTCAAACCGGCTCTTTTTCGCTGTTCAGGTGTGGGCCCCTCAAGCTATGACTTGCGGAAACTTTACGAGGGGTGATTATGAGGAAAGTGGTTTGGATCCTGGTTCTTCTAGGCGTGTCTCAGCGGTCATGGGGCCACCAGCAGGTCCGGTGTTTTGTAGTAGAAAAATGCCTTGAGAGAATTTTAAGCTGCACACCCGATAGTCTTCAGGACGGCGGATGGAATGCGTGGACTACTTATCGCATCGGTAAAAAGGTCACCTGTGTGACGGATGCAGGGCTGCAGACCTTTTGGACCTATGGTGAACAAGGTACCTTGTACGCAACCGGTTCCATCACATTTTATACAATGCCCTCGAGAAAGGCTGCGATTGCAAAGTGTGAGTCAGATTACGCGCAAGCGAGCCGGGGTTATCACGCATGCGTGCCGTAGAATTTAGACACCCGAGCAAGAGTCTCAACTTGAGACGCTCTTTCGTATCATCGATGTAACGCGACGGCGACTGCCTTTGTAGTAGAGTGAAGAGATGCTGATAAAAATGATGCTTTATTTCATTCTTCCGGTAAACGCCACAACTCTATGTCCGGATAAAAAAACGCCAGATGTAGTGCCCCGCTTAAAGTTTCTGCGGCCCACTGAGGTTCGGATATCCACTCAGCCGGGTGCTAGTTTCATTGAGCAGGCAGACAAGGACGACATTCATCGCTCGTCTAAGGACTTCTGTATCACGGCATTCACGGCCGCCGACGGCCGGCGGTGGATAGCGTATCGCCGCGATGCTGGAGCGCAAGTGAGCCGATACGTGCCCGCCGAGCACGTCGAAGTCATGCTAGGAAGAAAAAAGGTGGAGTTAGATTTCTCATCGGGCGAGTCGTCGGTGCCGCGCAGTCCCCCGGCGAGCGTGCAAGGAACCAAATAGATTCCTCCCGATCCATGCGCACTGATCAACCCGTCCCAAATTGAGTCATCGAACTTCAAATTTATAATCCCTCGAAGAAGCGCACTTTCTGCACAATGTGTTGGTAGGCATGGGAGGGGTTATGAGAAAGCTTCGTCAAGGTCAATTGGTCGGGCTCATGGCGGTACTCATTTTGCTCGTCGGATTTCAAAACTGCGCTCGCCGCTCCGCCAGCGATGGTCAGATGGATCAGAACCAAGTTCAAGGCGTAGATAACGATAGCTTTGTCCTCTATTGCCATGGATGGACGGGTCCAACTCTTGTCCAATTGCATCTACTTTTTGCCAATGGTCTTTATGAGCTGAGGGTGTCCTTTGCTGACTTTCCAGGTCTTCCCACTGATTTTACGGTGGTTAGGGACTCAACCGATTTCACCAGTATCACTGGGGCTTCTGCCACGAGTATTTCATTGCAGGCGGTCTCGTTTAGTGATGATCGCAAGGTGGCCCAAGTCAGTGCTCTTCTCAACGGAGTAGCCCAGTCCATCAGTCTAAACTGCAATTAGAGGCTCCAGACGAAACAAATGACTACTGGCAATAGGACGCGATCGGGTGAAGGCTAGCGGAGGCGACGTAAACAAAATCGCCAGGCTGACCAAATTCATCTCGCAAACCCGCGACCAATCGGGCGGAGCTTACCGAAAATCCGTGAATTCCCGCGGCTCCGGCTGAGTTGAAAAAGATAGTCACAACATAACCCGAGCCATAAGGTACGGCACTCGTGCTAACCGAGTTGTATCCGATCACCCACGGAACGATCATGAGGCCCGTGTCGAAATCGAGAAGAGTCGTAACCTGGTAGTTGGAAGTAGGCCCTTGAAGGTTGATGGTGGCGGCATTCGTATTTCCCCGCGAAACAAGAAAAGATACGGCGTAGTCCGTTGACCCCGAAAGTGACTGGGTCTGGTAGAGTCCACGCCAAAATTCCAGCGGAGAGTTAAGGCGTCGAATTTGATATCGCGACAGAGCCTGTAAGGAGCCAAATAGAGAAGGGACAATGCCTTCATGAGATTGCCAAAAAGGGGCCGTGAAAACGTTTGGGCTTGCCATTTGGTTCGCGGGCTCAAGACCAGAGAGTATCATTCCGGTTGGGCAGGTTTTCGGCACGACATCGAACTCGCCTGGGTCTTTCTGAACGTTAAAGCTTTGGGTTTGAAAAACGATCGAAGCTCCGTCGGCCGACACTTGAATCTGGTCCGGGGGGATGGTGGCGGGCTCTATGTCCGTGCAGTTTTCACGCACGAGGACAGCCGATCGATCCTCAGCCGAATACTGAATCGATCGATTGGGAAAAGGTCGACCAAGCCTTCCTATTTCTTTGCACGGCTCATTCGCCTTGCTGAAGGCATAAGACTCTGTCTTACCAGTGTAAAAATCTCCATTGTTCTGCGTGCGCCCGGGACCTTGGGTTTTAAACTTGTTTGTGCAAGCTTGGAATTCGGCTGTGATGAGTGACAGGAACAAAATCGCTAAGGCGATATTGCGGCCGCGTTTTAAAGTTGGTTTCATACTATGTACACCCACACCATTCGTCCCTTGGTGACCCACACTCTATTCTACCGGTTGGAAATCCAGGACAAACTAAAAAATTTGAAGCGAAGCTGAGCGACTCAAATTGGGTCATCTAGGCCACCCACTTGTAGGTGATGTGCCGACCGCTCCCGCACTTATCCAAAGCGCCTTCTTTTATGGCGAGGCCGAGGATTCGATTTACTGTAGCCTTTGAGACTCCCAAAACTTCGGCCGCTCGACTGGACGTGAAACCGAGGTCTCCAACAGCACTGCGTAATCGAGTCAGGTTGCCATTCACCAATAGATTGGACTCGGCCTGTTTTTCCGAGACGAGTGGAACATGGATTCCTAAATCTTCTTCGACAGACGCCGACAGGTTCAAGTTCTCCATTTTGATCGAGAGTGAAAGGCGATTTTCCTTCGCCCAGCCTCGAAGTCTGTACAAGACCATATTGATTCGGTCGAGAGAGACCTCCGGATTAAAATACTGGTTCGGGTAAAGCTCTGCAAAAAAATGTCCTACGGAAATCGGGCGGTAGAAATCCATAAATAGTAGAGACAGTGCCCGATGAAGAATTTGTCCGGGCTTAAGAAGGGGGGACCTCTGGTTCAGCAGACCAGAAGATAAATCGAGGACGGTACCGTCAGGTTGTCCCATGGTAAACCCTTCTGGTGGTCGCGCCCAGGTCTTAAAATGTCGATTCAGCTTCATGCGAAAGGGTTGAAAGGGTGAGCCCACGTAGACGCGATCGAAGAGATCTTGGCGGCGCGATAATTCGGCGATCATGCGATCGCAATCGCGAATTGTCTCCCAGTGCGACATTTCAACCGCCCTATGGCGTATGGCTACGATCTCTCGCAAGTCGGATGGGTGGTTCGATTGCATCGACTGAACGTAGGACCACCACTTCATAAGCAAGAGTTCGTTTACGTTAGTAATTTCACCAATGCTCTCTCGGGCCGGGCGTAAAACCTGAATGGCTTTCGACCAATCTGCACGTGCAATGTGGATTTGTGCTTCGAGTTCGATCAGGTGCTTTTGTATAAGGGCCCATGACTGCTTCTTAGCCGATTCGGAAAGTTCGGCGAGGAGCAATTGGGCGGAATCTATTTGCTGAGCGTTGATCAAGCAGGCCAAAAGGTTGACCATCGCCACCGCCCGTTCGTATTCAGGATCGGAACTGAGAGTGAGATAATTTTGAATTAGTGGAATGGCACCCACGTAGTCCCACTTCGTCTGGCGTATATAGGCGAGGTAAAGCTGCGCCTGTGCGCTTTCCTTCGGAAGTGATTCGAGCACAACGGTCGCTTCGCGAGTGGAACCCAGTCGCGCAAGAGCCAAGGCTAGAGCCAGCCTTTCTTGTTCGGAAGCTTCTGCCCGAAGTTCATTTTCGGTTCGCACAACAGGATTTAAGATGGCTGCGGCCTTGTGGGCTAAATTGGAGCGCACCATGAGTAAGCCCACACGGGCGACAACGGCTCTGGGTACCGAGCCCTTCGGTATTTGCAATAGCTGAGTTCTAGCCGATGCGAGGTGCCCCATTTTTATTTGCTGATCTAGAAGCTCTAGCTTCTCATCCCATTCTTCACTCATAGTCCACCCTACCGTCCCAGTTTATCCTATCCCCCGGGGACCCCGACTAAAGAAAATGATTCGCAGTCTCTGTTGAGGTGATATCCGATACTTAGGCGATTCTTCCTGTCTCACTTCGAGCCCCGGCTGATGGCTGAGCCTCGTTTTGGGATGGGGGCACTATCTCGGTTTCTATCGGCTCAAACATTTGAGTAGGCGGCCGAAAACGGATGTTCTAAGCTCTTTTTGTGTGGGGGACAAATGAAGAGTTCAAATCGAAAGCAAAAGTCGATTTTAATGGCAGTTTTGTTGATGACTCTACTTCTCCCCTTTCAAAATTGCGGACCGCTGAAAGCGAAAGTCGAGATTTCTTCGAAGAAGGCCGAGCCCACGACGACTGAAGGCTCTTCAACGGCGCCATCTTCAGATGCGGTTCCAAATCCTGATCTTGTTCCTGATCCTGTTCCTGTTCCTGTTCCTACACCTACACCTACACCTATACCTTCACCGGTGCCTGCCCCTGCGCCTACACCAGCTCCTGGGCCGGCACCGGTGCCTTCCTCTTCGGGATTCAATACGCTTCCCGAAATTTCGGGGGTTAATGTGGAAGTGAGGTGGAATACGGCGGTCATCAACTTCTCTGCCGTGAGTGGAGCGAAGGATTATCGAATCTATATTCTTCCTGCCGACGGTCAAGTGACGATGGACGCCAACGGCGTAACGACAATTCCGAATGCAATTTATCGCTGTGGTGGGCTCAATGGGAACTCGCCCGTCCGGAATCTTCAATGGCCGGGATTGAGTGGTGCGACTCAATTGGTGATCGAGGCTCTCGATGGACTTTGTCCCGACAACGGAATGTTGTCAGCTAATCCTCTGAAGAGTGATCCCGAAAAATTCAGATGGAAGACTCTCGATCAATTGCAAAGTGAATCTTCAACGGGTGAAGTCTTTGTTAACGGGCAGGCGCTTAACGGGTTGAAGCCTAAAGCACTGGCTCGATCGTTTGTGAACGCCTCTCCTAAAAGCCCGGGCACCTGGGATTGGCTCATGGATTTTGCACCGGGCTCGCCCAAGCATATCTTTAATAGTATGAAGTGTGCCATAACTATTGGAACTGAGTGTTTTCAAACATTCTTGCTTCAATCGGATCTTTTGCAAATAGAGTTCAACACGATTGAGTCCGACTATCATTCGGTAGGAGCGGTTTTAGGCGAACTACGAGCGAACTTTGTGGATTGGGCTTGGGACACCAATGGTAAGTTTCGGATCAATCCCAAGAGCTCAACGACCATGAGCGCGGACAAGTTCCTGCACGTCACCATGGCGACTCAGATTGTGACCACCGCTCGGCGCTATCCGCAAATAATTATCTCAGATCAAGCCTTCCCGGTCTCTGATTACATGGTAAAGGGTAATTCCGTTGTTATTCAGACTCGCGGAAATGATCCTTATCCCGTCGAAATACAAATTTGTGACCATCGGAGATGGGATGTGAACGATCAGTGCCCCGGCTTCAGTCTGGGCGCGCATTGGCAGCCCGGATTCAACGGCTATTTGGAAGATACAATCCCGGGTGCACCCCAAGTTAGAGATCTGATGGGTTGGGATCGAAAAGTTCAGTTCGACGTCTACGCTTCGACCAAGAAGGTCTATGTTCTGCTCGAGGGTAAACCCTATGGGTGTGTGAACTTGCCCTCGTCTGGAGTGCCATCAGGACAATCCTATGTCACCTTTGCGAATACCCTATACCATAGCGGAGCCGACGACTCTGTGCCGAAGGGTCCCTATGGAAACAAGCAGATGCATTACCAAACCGTGGCGTCATTTAACAATTTAGCTTATGCGAGTGGAAGTTCGGCTCCAGCATGGGATGAATCTGTTATTCCTTGCAAGGCTGTGAACAGCCTATCCGACAATCCGTAGTTAGGACTCCGGAGGTTTGAGAAGATCTAGGGTGGGGCCTGGGCCCGTTAAGGTTTCTAGAAAGTGAACGAGGTCGGCCTGCTCGGACTCGGTGAGTTCGAGCGGTTTGATTTCCGACCGACCAGGGTATCCGTGTTGGTCGCCTCCTCTTGAGAAAAAGATCATCACGTCTTCGAGTTTTGTCATTTGACCCGTGTGAAAGAAGGACGGGCGAAGTCTTACACATCTTAGCGTCGGTGTGCGAAAGGCCCCCTTTAAAGCCTTGTCCACCTTGCGTGGGTAGACCTTGCGTTTGCCGTCGCTGAAAGGTCCATGGCTAGAGAGTGGGGTGGCGATGCCCTGCCGAAAGCCAAGGTAAGCCCCTTGGTCGTCTTTGTCGATAAAGAGACGACTGGGCCCCACTCCGGCGGGTCTAAGTCCGATATTGTGAAATTGGAAATCCGTCAGAAAGGGCCCTGAGTGGCAGGTGATGCACCTGGCTTTTCCGATAAACAAGCGAAGTCCATTTTGTTCGCTCGAATTCATGGCGGACTTGTCACCGCGAACCCATTTATCAAATCGCCCCGGCCCGCACTTGAGCTTGCGTAAGTAGGCTTCAATCGCCTTGCCCATATTGGCTACGACTCCGGTGATGGCGTGCTGATCCGCCTTTGTCATCTTGTCAAATTCGGCCTTGTCTCCGGGACCACCTCTTTGTGGCCCAATACAGGGCAAATAGGTTTTGCCTTGGGTAAAGCGGCAGCCGATTTCATTTGCTCCGAGTTTTGGAAATCGCTTCGTATCCTGTAGGTTGGGCAGGGGGCCAAAAATGGCCTCGTATTCGGGCTTATGAAATTCGAAAATCTGGTGTGCGACAAAGAGCCTGGCGCTGTTGAACTCAACTGGCGACTCAATCACATCAAAAATCTGACCAAACAAAGTGTCATGTCGACCATCCCACATCCATAAGGGGGCTTGGGCCACGTCCAAAAGCATCGGCGTTCGCCGAGTCCCCCAACCCGCAGCCAGTGAGATCTGCCGACCGACGGAGCGAAAATCTTGAAAATGATTCTCGCTTTGATGGCAACCCGCGCAGGCGACTTTTCCCGTCTCACCTTTTCGGCCCAAGGCTTTCTCGGAGCCATCATTGTCTCCGTCATTCAGGCGCCCGGAAAAACGAGGATCAAAAAAAATTTTTTGTCCAAATTGAGCGGCGTCTTCCCGATCCGCAAACCGGTTGCTCGGATTCGACGGTGGATCGGGTAATCTCTCTGGAGATAGAGAGAGTATGATCTTCATTTCGCTCGCGGACCACGGCTGCAAATTGTCAGCTTCGGCCAAAGTCGCGGCCAGCCCTAGACTAAGTGACAGACAAGAGTAGAGGATGTGTGGGCTCGCCATAGTCCTAATCATCGGAATTTTCCTCCGGCGACTGGAGCGCCCGCCCGTGCGCGAACGCCCTAACGCGCTAATTCTTCTGTATTTGGCCTTCAAATTTTGCCCCCCCTCCAGTATACCTGGATAGGTCTGTTACAGGAGTGTAGGTCCATTAAAAAGTCGGTCAGTGGGTTTGTTGAATGGCAACCCAAAGTAAAAAAGATTGAAGAGACTTGGCTCGGTCGAATCGCGGCCGTGTTCGCTCAGAATGGATTCTTGCCCATCGAAACAGCGGCTGTTGAGTATTTGGCGACCCTCCAGACGAAGGGTGAGATCGATAAGGAAATCTACACGCTCGGCAAACTGGGTTCCGAGGTGAGCAAAGACTTGGCCTTGCACTTTGACCTAACGATCCCCCTAGCTCGCTATGTGACAGAGCATTTCGGTCGGTTGGCCTTTCCCTTCAAGCGCTATCAAATTCAAAAAGTTTGGCGAGGGGAGCGTCCCCAATTCGGAAGATACCGAGAGTTTTACCAGGCGGACCTCGACGTCATCGATTCAGAGAGTTTGGCGGGTTTCTACGATGCCCAGGTGCTTACGGTCGGTGTGGAGGCTATGCTCAAACTCAATATTGCGCCATTTCATGTGGGGGTCAGTAACCGCAAAATCTATGAAGGCTATTTGCTTGGGCTTGGAATCTCTCAACCCGCGTTGGTTTTGCGGTCAATCGACAAGTTAGCCAAGATCTCGTATGAGGGTGTCCTTAAAGTCTTAGTCGACACCTTAGGTATGAATTCTAAACTGGCCGAAAAGGCGACGGCACTGGCTTGCGTAAAGTTGAGTGGTCAAACACCTTCTGATGCGGTGTCTGCGCTGGGAGTGAAACACGATCTCTTGGCCTTGGGGCTTAAGGAATTAGAAGGGCTTCTGGCGAATGTGAAAATGCTGAGCTCGCCGCAGGTGGTGGAGATCATTCAGGCAGATTTGTCATTTGTTCGAGGATTTGACTACTACACAGGAAGTATTTTTGAAGGGCAATTTTCCGATGGATCGGGTTATGGCAGCATTTGTTCGGGTGGCCGCTATGAAAATTTGGCCGAGGGATTTGGCTCGCGCAAGTTGCCGGGTGTGGGATTTTCAATAGGTGTCACCCGTATTTTGGCGAAAGAGTCTGTCGAGCCAGAAAAAATGCCTGACTATCCCAAATCGCTTTTTGATTTTTGTTTGGTGTTAGATGGTGACATGGGAGATCCGCGCCGGCTCATTGAATCTGGCAATCAGCTTAAAAGCGCTGGGTTCTCAGTCAACATGGTTTCAGTGGCAAAGCTTAAGAAAGGTTTGCAGTTGGCCGCGAGGACAGAAGCCCAGGTGGCCTTGTTCCTATTTGATGGCAAGATCGTCCTTAAACATTTGGGCAGTGGCCAGCAAATCGAAGTCGAAAACGGATCGATATTGGCCCCGGCCGAAAAATTGATTCGTACCTAAATAATGAAGGTTCTAAGGCGCGATCGATTTATCTTTCCCGCACTCTTTGTCAGCCTATTTTTGTTAACCGAAGTGATTCAGACTGTGAAGTTGATCAGCGGCCAAGTGGTCGCTGAGGATGCCTTGAGACTCAGTCTTCTCGCCTGGCCACAGTTTGTTTCTTTTGGCTTGCGAGTGTGCCTTTTGTTCGCCTTGCTGTTCGTTGTTTTGTGGATGATCGAAGAGATCTTTCTTCTATTCCACAGAGCATGGTTTTACTTGGGACTGCTTCTCTATGTGTTTCTGTTTAACTTGGTTCGCAACCCTTCTATTTTTGACGAATTCGAATCTTTCAGGGCGACTCTTCTAACTGTGCAGCCCTGGCTTGGGGAAGGGATGGTTCATTTGGCCGCCGTCTCTTGCTTAGGAGCCGCGTGGGTCAGTCTTCTTAGGAGTCATCCAAGGAAGCTTAGAGTTTTGTGGGCCTCGATCCTTACGATGCTACTGGTTTCGTTTTACTGGCTGGGTCAAAGACTTGGGCCGCTGCCCCAGAGGACGGCCGCTTTACCACCGATCTCGTCGGAGGGGAAGAACGTCATAATATTGTCCGTAGACTCGCTGTTGCCGCACGAAGACCTTAGCCTTCTGGCCTCCGGGCCCGATGATCCCGTCGCGCGATTTTGGCGGCAATCCATTTCATTTGATCGCGTGATCACTCCGTTGCCACGGACGCACGCCTCGTTGGTGTCTCTGTTTACTGCGCGGACGCCCTCACAACATGGGGTGCGGTACAATTTGTCTTCGCAAAGCCTGGACACGGACAAATTGTTGGAGGATTCACCACTCTCCCGCTTAAAGAACGCCGGTTTCGAAGTCAGTTATCTAAACGATGAAAATGATTACACGTCATTTGCAAAGGGTCAGGTGATCGACCATGTGGGTGGTGGGGCTCAGGGTCTGAAGGCTCTCTTCTTTCCAAGCGTTTTCAGAAGTCGGCTCATTGCCGGACTCTTCAATAATCCCGTGGGTTACTTTTTCTTGCCTGAGATGAGAGCCAATGCCGCGTTCGCCACTTTTTATCGGCCTGAATTTTTTCGCACTGAAATTTTGAATCGGTTGAGTTATCTGCAGAATGAAAAGCGACCTTTCTTTCTCTTTGCTCATTCTAATTTTTTGCATTGGCCTGGACACTTGACCTATCCCGACTATCCCCGCCAGGGTTTTGCAAAGGGCGGTAGCCCCTATTCCTACGATACCAGCGTTTTGTGGGGCCAGACAGAAACCTATCCCGCCGAGCGTATGTCTTTCGATCGAGAAATCTATCGGCGGGGCGTGGCCGCGATGACCAGAGATCATCTGAGGCCCCTCCTTCAGGCATTATATGACTCTGGTGAAATGGAGCGTTCGATCGTCGTTCTCATGTCGGATCATGGTGAAAATTTTTGGTCCGCCGACCGGCTACCGAAAGCTCGCTATCCCGAGCATGGGTCTACACTCCTATTGGGAGACCCTTCCGAACAGATGTTTCTGCGGATTCATTTTCCTAAGGAGGAGGCACGGCACATCTCCTCGACGGTGGGGATCATTGATGTTCTGCCTACCATATTGGAGAGTCTTGGCTTGAAGGATTTCAAGTATGAGGGTGAGAGCTTTCTTCCTCTGGTGCGGGGGGGCACCCGTGGGCGGCGCGACTATTTTGTCGAGACAGGATATTGGCCGTGGAGTCTTTTTGAGGGGCAATTCACGGCTTATTCTGCCGGCACCCTATTTTCCAACTTGATTACCGGACCACGAGAACAGCCCTACCTGAGTGATTCCGTCACGGCCCCCGTGATGATTCAAAAGCAGTTCGCTCTTTACCGCGAGTCTTTTAAGTTAGTCATGTATCCCAGTCGAGAGGGCTACAGACTTTTTCTCTGCGATTTGGAAAATGATGAGTCCTGCAAGTTCGATGTCGCCCGTTTACATCCGAAAACCTTGAGTGAAATGGCCACTCAAATTGTCGATCAGTTGGCCAGTGAGCAGGTTCGGGGATGGATTCCTCCTCTGCGTGTGGTTCAACGGCGTGGATCGGTCGAAATTATTTCTGAGCCCACGAGGAGGGGGCCCATCACGGATTGGGCGAGATTGTTAAGTGCGAGTGAGGCGATTCACCGGCATCATGAGTTTCAAGTTGGCCTAGCGATTTTGACCGACTTGACCCAGGCGATGGATCGCTCGGTGGCCCTGAAAGCGAACGATGAATTGAAGTCCATCTGCCGATCCCGGGTGTTGGCCGATTCTTTATCCCAAAAGTTTTGCCCCCAGCCGGGAACAGGCGACGTGGAGGTCAGGCCTCTGCGTACAGTTTCAACCCAAGCGCTCATCCAGGAATGGTTAAAGTTCGTGGTAAACGGGCAATGGACGAAGGCTCAGGCTAATGCGCTGGCAGAACCGGTGTTGGGCATGGCCTGGAGGTTACGCCTGCCTGGGGAGTTGGACCAACTCTGGACCGATTTTGCTTCGGAACTCCGTTCGATCGATTCGCCCCAAGAATTACTGGTGAAGTCGAATCTTCTGGTAGAGGAAGATCTGCCCCTAGAAGCCTTTTATGAAATTCTAAAGCAGATAGGCAGGGCCACCGATCCGGAGTCTCAACTGCCATTGCCGGAGGAAATCCATCAGATTGTGAAGGCCTCCGCCTCTCGGCATTGGGCGCGCCCGAGCGTGCGGGATATTGAAATCGGAATAGCCAGGGCACGAGTGAAAGGGCACTTGCGTCGCCCCCTCAACGAAGTGAAAACAAGGCCAACCAAAAATTGAAGTTGTCCGTCAGTCGACCCGTGGCCCAGCGCGTGTCGAACGTGGAAAGAACCACATAAAAGCCGATCACTAAGATCCGGGCCCGCCATTTCCCCCCGAAAGATTGGGGTCGTTTGCGACCACCGAGTGATCGCCATTGGGAGATAGCGATTCCCGCAGATAAAACTAAAACATAAATTGAGTACGAACGCATGAGGCGCAAGGCCTCACCGAGGCTTTGTTCCTGAAGCCGAGCGTGAAACAAAAAATGGACAAAAAAGTTTCCAAAGCCTGCGGCCGCGAATGTAGCGGCGACAACTCGCCAGCGAGTGGGCCACCGAGACAATCGATCGAAGGTCGGATAAAAATAGAAGTCGGCCAGGAGTTCCTTAAAATAATAATAATAACGATTCCAAAATTGAGCGATGGTCAGCGATTCGAAGGGCCGGTACATATTGCGCGGAAGGCGGTAACCCGCAAGTCGCAAAAACCCCACGAGCAGGTGACCGGGGACCGCAATTTCCAAAGTAGAAAAAACAAAACCAAACCCAACGTGAGCCCAATTTTGCAAGACTGAACAGGGTTGGTTGGTGGACGCTGCCGCGAGACAGTATTGTTGCGTGGGCATATGAAGTCCTAGCGGGCCGACGCCTTCGACAAAGAGCTTCGTGATCTCTCCGCCAAAGTAGAGGAGGGCGGCCCAAATCAGAAGTTTCACTCCTTTGAGTCGGGACGTCATCCTCTCTTCCGGATCAAGACACCAAACCTTTTCTAAATAATTCCAATTCTTTCCTTTAGGGACGGGCGAGGGGTTGAACATTTGCCCGGCAAAACTGAGAGCCAGAAGTTGTTCACGCATTCCGCGTGGTGCGGCCATCAAAGCGTAGGTGAAATAGCAAAAGAGGTGTGTCCACAGAGTAACGGCCAGCCATAAAATCCGTGACCAGTTTCCGTGGAAGCGGAGACTTTCTGCAGCGACCAGACCACAGAGAAAAAAAATGGTGTGAAGGGCGACGGGGTGCCGTCGAAACGCACTCCAATGGCCGCGCAGCTCGACGAGAAACCAAAACCACCAGAGCAGTGCGCAGAGAGCCAGGGCCGGATACACTCCTCCGCGTTCGCCGCCACAAAAGCTGAGTGCGAGGGCAAGAAAAAAAGTACCGCCCAAAATCTCTTGTCTGAATTGGGGCCAACGGTTCACGGCGAGTAGAGCGATGGCGGCCATCCAGGGCCGTGGTAGACCCACAGCCCAAAGAACGAGACCCGCCCAATACGCCATGACGATTTGGCCAGCCGTTCGATGGGCCCACAATCTGCAAAGGGGCCAATGTTCAATGGGTGGGATCAGTCTCAAAAGACGCTAGCCCTGGTCGTTGAGCGACCAATCGTATTCAAGAAAGGTGATTTTAGGTTCTGATAAGCTTTGGCCCGAGTGTTTCTCAATGACCTTCAAAATCCCACCGCCCCAGCTTTCAAAATCCGATTTGTACCAGTCGAAAATTTTGGAGATTTTGATCTTCTTCTTGTCGCTCAAGTTATTGCGGGACTCATCAGCCAACCACAGCTTCATTTGCTCATCCAGCTGGGCATCTAACTTGGAACCGACGAAAGCTTCATGGCGAAGGGGCGGGCAGGATTTAGAAGCACAGTTGACAGCCGCGTGAATTCGATAGTCCTTGTATTTGGGGCGAAGCCATTCATGCTCAATCGGATCTAGAGATTGGATCTTTCCATCGAGGAGTTTAAAGAACTTGATGGACCAAGGTTTCTTAAACCAACTCCCAATTTTTTTAATGGAAGCCACCGGGTAATGATCCAGGATCAGCTTCACGGTGAAGGCGTTGTAAGAATTAATCAAGAAGGCTTTTTTCTGATTGTCGGACCATTTGTTGTATTGGGCGTAGGACACGGATTCAAGAGTCGATAGGATCGGAGCCAAATCCCCCGAGCTTTTCAGTTTTTTGTAGGCCACTAAGCCTTCAGCATTTTGATACTCCCCTAGGAGGGCGCTCCAGGCTTTGTATTCGTGATCGAATGATTGAGGCGCGGCATGGACGGACAAAGCCAAAAGGCCCGCAAAAAACCACATGATGTTCTCCTAGGATTTGTTTTTTTTACGTCGATTGTTCAGGGCCGTCTTACATTTATCAATCACCTCTTGTTGGAAGGTGACGCCATTGAACTGGCCAGTTTCAAGAATGGGGCGAACACAGTTCTTGCGAAATTCAGCACGATCTTCTCGTTTCGGACCGGGGCGAAATCCCGCCTTCTTACAGGAGGCGTAAATTTTCCGGCAAGGATTGCGTTGTCGATTGGATCCGGGCTCTTCTTGATTCGACAACCAGAAGGCTCCAGCGGCAATCAAGATACCAGCCACGACGATGGCCCAACGGTTTGCGTTCATGTGACCCCCTTAATGCACTGCACCTAGACGGTTTTGTCCCTGCCTCATATTAGAGGGCTCGGAGGGTCAAATGACAAGTTCAATTCTCGCGTTGCTACTATCGCTTAGTTTTGCCCAATCGGGCTCAAAAGACTGGAAACTGGTACAAGAGGAAGATGCCGTCCTTAAGGTGCCTGTCTGCCGTGCATTTACATCGGTGATCTCAGGATCCCCCATTGCGGCGGAATTATCGCTCAGCTTTCCAAAAGAGATGAATCATCCACCCATGATGATTTTAAAAATACCCGCGGGATCTGGTGTCGAGAGGGCCGTCATACCTTTTTCTAGCCGAGAGAAAGAAGATCTGCTGATTTTTCAAGCGGGCGCGAGCGCCAATCAGCAAGACTTACTCTGGTATGTTCCCATGCAAATGGAAAAAATGGTGGATATCATTATTGGCGATCGCTACTTGCCGATTCAGTTCACCAAAGATGGCAAGGCGGTCAATGGTCGGATTTCTCTGTCAGGATCTTCGGCGACGATGAACCTGGTCTCGACTTGCCTCGGCCGAGACGAAATTCTGCCGACAAAATTTTTTCGTGAACTGAACCGGCCGGCGGGTTCGGCCCCTTTGGGTGACGATCGCTCCGTCGGTCAGCTGATACAGTATGTGGATGGCGCCTATGTTCAGTATGTGGCCGCGCTCACAACCGAAGCCGATATTGCCAAGCTTCGCGATCAAATGAAGCCACTCATTCGTCAGGAAACAGACGCCCAGCGGGCTCTGGATACGGCGGAACAAAATCTTCAGCGCGCCATAAACACGGCCAGTGCGACGGAAGCCAAGATTCAACAGGGCGAGGCTCGTTTACAGGTCATTCCCGGTGAGATTGCGCGTCTCGAAGCGGCGCGACCAGCGGCCGAGCAAGATATGCAGAGTAAATACGCGGTGTATGAACCGTTAAAGCGTCAAGCCGAAGGCTATCAGGCCCGTATTGATAGCGCCGCCCAGAGAGCTCAGGCGGTGGAGCAAGAAATCGATCGTCGCGAGAGTGCGATTTCTTCAGCCGAGAGTCGAATTCGTGAACTGCAAACTGAGAGCGCCCGTCTTAGCGATAGAATCGCCGGTATCGACAGCAGTTTGACTCCTAAGGAGCGTCGGCGCGCCGAACTGGAGTCGGAATTAGCCACTTACAATGTTGAGTATGAAAAACAAAAAATACTGAATGACGATTGGTCTTATCAGCAACTGGAGCGGGAGAAAGATCAGTTACAAAATCAATTGCGACAAACTCGCCAAGAGCTGCAGCGAGCGGAGCAACGTCTACGCCAAGCGGAAGATCGTCTCCGTCAATGTCGCAATCGGCCCAACCCCAATTGCTCGGCAGAGGAGCAGGAGTACAATCAGGCGAACAACGAAGTTTCGAATCTGCGTTCCAATCTGAGCAGCTTGCAACAGCGGATCACTTACAATGAATCGCAAATGCGGCAAAAGGAACAAGAGGCTGAGCGACGGGCTCTCGCCAAGCGTGACGATTTGGCGGCTGAGTTACGCCGCGTGGTGGGCGAAATTGCCGGACTTCGGGCCGAGCGTGATCAGGCGACGAACCGTATCCAAACCATTCACACGGTTGCCATTCCGCAGCTGCAAAACGATATCTCGCGGGCTCAATCGGAACTCCCCAGTTTGCGTCGCGATTTAGGTATTGCCCAAAATGACGTGCGAGTGGCCCGAGAGGAACTGCGACAGTACAAAGCCAGTGTCGGTTACGATCGTATCGAAAATGAGTACCGTGTGGCGCGAGATCGTTTTCAGCAGATCGTGGGTGGTCTGGAAGACCTCCGTGAGGAGCAGACGAACCTGAATCGAAACCTACCCACTTGGCGAACGCAGCTGGATCGTCAGCGCCAAGACGTTCAGAGGCTGACCCCCCTCCGCGATCAAGCTCGCGCTCAGCTGGTGTCCATTCAAAATCAGTTGAAACCGCTGCGGGATCAGGAAAAGGCTTTGGTCGACGGCTTAGCGGCCATTCAGCAGCAATTCGACGAATTGCGCCGTCTATACCAGACCCTAACTGCCTTGTTATTGGGCTAGTTACATACCGGGCCGGCTGAAAAATTTTCGGATCGGCCCTGATTCTCCATATCACTTGTTCCGGTCCGACCTTTTGGTAATCTCCCTCCATCTAATGATGGGGGGCTATCATGTTGAAAAATTTTGCACTCGCTGGTTTGTTGCTGCTCGGAAGTTCGAGCTGGGCTGCGGTTCTTGAGCTGGAGGCCGGTAAAACGGTAAAGGAAGGCGTGACCATTTCGGCCGGTGGAATGATGACCACCGATACGACCAAACTTCCGATGACCACTGTCGGTTCGGGCGTTCGCTACAAAAAGGTCGTCTTTTCTTTACGAGTCTATGTGGCAGAGCTGCTGGTTTCCGAAGTCGCTACTTTCAAGAAAACTGAGGCCGAAGCGTTAGACTCTATTCCCTCGCAAAGTGGCGTGGCCATGCATCTCACTTTCCTGCGGGATGTTCCGGCCGACAAACTTTATGAAGCCTTTGCCTCAAGTCTTGCGGCCAACGGTTTGGACTCGAGTGATCCTGATATTGCGGCCTTCAATAATTTGGCCCAACAAGGGGGCGCCGGCGTCGATGGCGGGACTTTGACTATCGCCATTTATAAAAACGCCTCCGGTGGAGAGACCTTGGCTTATGAAAACGGCAGCTACACCGGTGAAATTTCGGGTGCAGCCGGATTGGCCAAAAAAATCATGAGCATTTGGCTGGGCGTTCCGGCTGACAACCAATTAGCTCAGCTCAAAACTGAACTTTTGCAGTAGACCGAACGATGAAAAAAACAGTATTGGGAGCCGTGACGGCCCTCCTCCTGGTTGGCTGTGGAGCCGACAAGGCCATCAAAAATGCAAACAAGATTCCGGGGCAACTCGATAAAACTATTGAGCGCTTAGACAAGATGGACACCCGCTTGGATCAGGTGGAGTGTGAAGTCAAAAAGGGCATCAGCTTTGAAGCCCTACTAAATGGGACCTACGCCCAAGATTTGGTTCCGGTTCCATTTGATCTTTTGCCTTTTGCGCGTCAGTTCGCGCGCTGCGCCTCTCCAGAAGAAGTGGCTGAGATCGTTGACCTCTGGGTGAAAAAACTCAATGAGGTCACACTTGATTTGCCGAACCCCACGCCTGAGGATGTGCAGGTTTTTGATAAGCGCAAAATGCATGTCTATTCGGCCTTGCAGGCTGTTGCAGGATTTACGCCTCAAGCCAAACTCGATCAGATCATCTATGATCAGATTCTTCGTTCGGGCCAGTACTATGAGGCGACGATGCAGCTTCTAATGTTAAGGGTGAAGTTCTTTCGCGACATGATGTTAGATGGGCGCTTGTTTTCCAAGCCGATCACCACGGTGGGACAGCTTAAAAAAGCCATCGAATATATGGACGAGATCGAGTTTGTCGCCCGCCTTCCTTTTCGCGCGGAGATTGCGATCGCCATCACTGGCTTTAAAGATCCCATGCTGGATAAAGATACCAGTGAGGTTCTGGATTACACATTTGTGAAGTTGAAATGGCGAGAGCTGAAAGAAAAGGCGGCTCGCACTCTTAAGCTTGAGCAAAAAGACTGGAGTGGCTCGAAGGAAGAGGCGGAGCAAAGGTTTCGCGAACTACAGACCGAGCTGGCCGAGTCCATGAAGCTGATCCAGTCGCGTGTCGACGGATGGGCGAATCCGGCGCCGACACGCCTAAAACGCTAGCCAAGTAGGCTTTGCCCCGTAGTAGGGGCCAAAGCCAATGTTTGATCGAGACAAGAGAATGGGCTATTGGTGGTGGCATGTGGAGCCCGAGAATTCTTGCATTCGTGATCTTGATGATTTCCCCATGCGCCTTCGGCGTGGGTAAGAAGAAATTGAATTTTATGCCCGTTCCTCAAAAGGGAGCACGATTGCCCGAGGAGCCGAAGGACCTTGAAAAGCCCGAGACCCGTGAAATTTTGGACGAAGATTCGACCCTTCCTCACCGAGTTCAGGAACTCTTGCTTGGTCCATCGAAAGATCCTGCGGCGAGTTCGCGCCATTTTGATCCACTCGAGCACGGTGCCCGAACCTCACGTTGGCAGTAAGTTTTAGTCGATGGAATTCATGATTCGGCGGGCTCCGGAAAGACGAAACCAAACTCGCTCAGACATGAGAATGGCAACGGCGAGGGCAGGAATCGCAAAGAGCCCGCAGAAGACCCAGAATAAAATTTCGATTTTTCCATTGAAGTCGTGATCCCATAAAAGGGTGGCCGTCACGAGGGCGCCAACGCCAGAGAAAATCATCAGCTGAAGAAGTAAGAAGGTGGCCAAGGCGGCCATAAGGGAGATGCGAATTCCACGAAGTGCGCGCAAATAGACGGCTAGGCTTCGGCGCTTCACCTGTCGGCAAACCGCCTGTTTTCCCCACACCATCCAAAGCAAGCGCAAGAACCACTTCAATCGTCTCTCCTGCCCCGCGGCGAGAACAACAGTCCCAATATAAAAAATACCAGTGCAACGACACCCATGGCGGCCCAGGGATTTTGCTGTATCTGGGCTTCGGCTTTGCTCTTACCCTCTTTCAACTCATCGCCCACCTTGGTTTTGATCTCTTCGAGTTGGGGTTTTAAATTTTTAAGGGTCTCTTCGACTTTGGCGAGCTCCTCTTGCAGGCGCTTCGGAAGTTCCTGGGCCGCCCCATTCGTCAATTTTTCTAAGTCTTCGATAGCTTTGGAGAATGTTCGTGGTTTTTCATCCATTTTGAGCTCACTCCTGGATAATTGCTTGTCGGAAGAATGTATCCATTTCTGTTGCACCCCTCGACCATGGGCGGTACCTCATGTGAATGGAATTTGACCAGCTGGTCCAACTGCCAGAAAGTGCGCGCGATGAGGCCTGGGAGAGGCGTTTTCTAGATGCGATTCTCCAGATGCGTGTGGATGTCCTCAACAATGGCGAAACCGTTCGTGGACCGGATGGGTGGCCTTACCTAAGCGTGAAAACCGGTGGTGAAGGAGAAGAGGAATTCAGCAAGGTGGTTCGCTGGCTTGCTGGACGTGGCATTGGGTTGGTGGTCAATTCATTCAAAATGGTGCCCGACTATGTCTTCACATATGGAATGATTTGGAATTTTGTTGAGACGGGCCGTTTTATCACTCCTTGGGAGGTACCTCTTCCTGGTGAAGTCCATCTCGCACCCGAGTCCCGACCTCTGATTGGTCCACCCACCGAAAAATATCTTCCTTCGTACGTGCGGTCGATTTTGCGCGAGCTCTTAGGGCAACAGGGATTTTCAAAACCGCTGATTCTGGTTGCGACAACTGGCGATTTCAAGGTGCAAGATTTGCTGTTAGCCAGGGAGTCAGTCGGCTCCCTGTCGGCGACGGAGCAAAGAGATCTGGCGGAGGCTTTGTCATGGTTCCTTCCGCTGCATTACTCACTTGTATTCGTTGATAAAAAAGAATTCTCTGGCTGGATCGAACTATGACTTTGGCGTTGAATCTGCGGCGTCGTCCTTGGCCATTTCGCCAGGCTCGGGCAACAAATCCACGAGACATCCCCGCCAATACTCTGGCACTTCGGGCGAAAAGGTAATCGCAATCTCGAATTTACCTTTTCCGACATGGTCGGCCCGGGTAATGGTTCCGTCCAAATCCAAATTCATTTGAGGTAAATACATAACGACCTGGTGGCCGACCAAATGACTTAGGTTCAAATTCTCTCTATATTCTTTCGGCACAAGTGAGTTTCGGTCCACTTTAACCAAAAATCCAGATTGTGAGGCATCTACGATTATTCCCTCGCGAGATATTACAGAGTAGCTGGATAAAGAGGTCAGTTCCGCCACATGGATCGTGTCGACCACTTTTCGAGCTGCGAGCCTTCGTTCCGCCTTCATAAAACCACCTGTTTCAATCGTGTTCTGCATATCTCATCGGTGGTCCTGGACCAAAGTTTTAGCGCAAAATCACATTCTCATTCCGAGACGGGTCGCCCTGTACACAACGAGACAACCCATTCTTCGTGTAAAAACGAGAGACCGCGCAAATCTGGGTGACCTACCACTTCGAATTCGTGCCCCCACCCATCGGGACAGCTTCGCCAAGCATTCACTTCTATTTGGGTGATGATTTGGGGCTGCCTAGGACCATACAAAGACTTAAAGACGGCTTCTTTTGCGGGAAATAAGTAGATGGAAAGCGGACAGTTTGCCAGCTCTTTGACACTGGCGATTCGGTTGACAATGTTAGAAGTTAGACGGTTTTGAATTTCGATATCGAGACCAATGGGCTGGCTGCCTGGTACAGCGACCCACCCGCCAACACTGGGGCAATGGGTGATGCTGAGGGACCAACCTCGAACGACGGGCACCTTTTCCAATTGAACCAGATTCGCTAGATCGTCGGATTCCAACCCGGTGAGAGAGGAAGAAATCGAGTCGCGGACTCTTTGACGATAACCTTCAGTTCGGGAACCAAATTGGATCTCCCACTTTGACTGGTCCGTCGCGCAAAAACGACAGATCTTTTCTTTTAAATTTGAAAGCGGGTCGGCCAATCGACTTCCTCACCACGAGTGAGGCGCATCATTCTATCTAAACTCGTGCGAGCTTTAGTCATGAGTTGGGGTTCCATCTTCACGCTCGGGTTTAAACTCTTAAGGCTGGCCTCAATTTTCTCCAGAGTGTTGAGCTTCATGTACGGACATTCATTGCAGGCGCAGGATCCCTGGGCCGGAGCTTGAATGAGCTTAGCGTTGGGGCTGGCCTTTTGCATTTGATGGAAAATTCCAATTTCCGTGGCCACAATAAACTTGCCGTTGGGATGATCGGCAACCTCTTTAAGCAATCGGCTGGTCGAACCAATGACATCGGCGTGCTCTAACACAGGCTCGTCGCACTCGGGGTGAGCCAAAACCTTGGCCTCGGGGTGCTGCGATTTTAGTTCAAACAATCGCCGGGCTGAAAACAGAACATGAACTTCGCACGAGCCAGGCCATAGTATCATTTCGCGATCTAATTTTCGGCTAAGGTATCGGCCGAGATTTCGATCCGGTCCAAAGAGAATGCGCCGATCGCGCGGAATCGAACCAATAATTTTCTCGGCGTTGCTCGAGGTCACGCAAACATCCGAAATACTTTTCACTTCGGCGCTGCTGTTAACATAGGTTACGCAAATCGCGTCAGGGTGTTCATTTCGCCATGCCAGGTACTTTTGATAGGGCGAGTGCTCGACGAGAGAGCACCCTGCCGCCAGGTCTGGAATGAGCACCGTTTTTTCGGGCGACAGAATCTTTACACTTTCGCCCATGAAAACCACACCGGCGACGAGCACCACTGGGGCTTTTGAGCGAGACCCCACTTCGGCCAGAGCCAGGCTGTCTCCCACAAAATCCGCTATATCCTGAATGGCGGGGTCTTCGTAAAAATGGCTCAGAATTAAAGCTTCGCGCTCTCGCTTAAGGCTTTGGATGCGGTCGACCAGACTTTCCATGAGGGGAACCTAACACAGCTCTTAGAGGATGTCCCGTCGATTTAGGGCCGTACCGTCGACCCGAACCTGCTGCAGGAGCCTTATATCCAGGTTATACGTAATAATCGATTCTTGGCCGAACTCGCCAAGCTTTAAGATTCCATCGTCTGGGAATTCCTTATCACATGGGGAAAAGAACCCAGCGCGCCCATCTAGGTTCTGCAACTGTGGGTGATCGGGGTCGTGGCCGATCAGACAACTGACAACGACATAGGATTGGTTTTCGACGGCCCGAGCTTGCGAACAATGGTGAATTCGCCAGTATCCGTTTTTAAAGCGGGTACAGGCGGGTACCAAAATAACGTCGTCATCTTGCTCGGTGAGGTCCTCGGCATAGTGGGGAAATTCAATATCGTAGCCAATCGCAACCCCGAGACCAGCCCCGCGCCATTCCCAAAAATTGATGAAATGGCGGCCCGTGCTGATCTTCCACTGCTCGCCCTCGGCTCGGTTGACATGCCACTTGTCCTGCTCGGTCCGTCGTCCGTCGGGAAAATAGGTGAAGCTTCGATTCACCCTACGGACGCGAAGCTGCATGGGGGCTGAGCCCGCTACAATAATCGTCTGGTACCGTTTACTATACTCGGCAAACCGATCGTGAAATTCCCCTTTGAGATCATCAAATTTCACCAGAGCCTTTTCAAAATCGAGATTTGCGTGTGACAGCAACCAAGGAACCGTGAAGTACTCTGGAAAGACGATCAACTGGGAATCCTGATCGGCTGCCTGCTGGAGCATACGCTCCGTTCGCTGCCAAAACTCGTCTGGCTCCGTTAGTTTACGCACGTCAAATTGAGTCGCGGTCGTTCGAATTGATGGCATATTAGCCTGTAGTTTGCCAGTATTGGCCATGGCTCACAATTAGTCTTTGGTCTGGCTAAATCTCATTCTTGACCGACAAATTTAAGAAGTGACTGTCCTGAAATGATATTTCGAACTCATTCTGGTGATATTCGAGTTGAGCCAAAATGTCAGAGAATCTTAACTCAAAACACGACTTTAAGAGGTCGATAAGAGGGTATGCGGCGCTCATTGGTTCCGGTTCTTTTCGTAATTTTAGTTCCCGCTTGTGGCCCTGACAGGGTAGGGGTTCGGGACCGTCTTAGCTCGACCAACGTAGAGGCTCGCCCTTCCGCTGAGGCGAAGGCGTTTTTCAAATCGAAAAGCCCTAAAGTACAACCGTCGGCCTATTCGAAGGTGGAAAAGCGCGGCGAGCCCCGCACCGTACTGACGGAATACGACTCCATCGATCAGACTTTGGAGTCTGGGGTGAGGATTGGACTTGATGATCGGCTTCCCAAAATATTCACAGAAATCGACGAGATCTTGGCAGAGGACTTTACCATAGATCGGAGCGAACTCTCTCCCCTGGATGAAGTGTTGGAAGATCGAGACCACGGCACCGAAAAAGTTAACTCACTTCGCTCGCAAATTCGCGAGTCGGTCGAACTCCTACGCAAAAAGAAAGTTGAAATCGCGAAGATGCGCTATGAGTATCTCCCGATGCGGGATGAGCGCGCGCGCTTGAAGGTTCAGCTCGAACTGATCGTCGACAATTTTATTCAACGGCGCGAAGAATTCAAAGAGATTAATGATAAATGGGCCTCCGCCCAACGAGCTATTCGGGTCAAGCGCAAGGCCTTTGCCCGGACTGAGTCCGGAGTGGAGCACGAACGAGTAGGTGAAGAGCTGCGTATCTTAGCCAATTTGGCTCGAAATCTCACAAAAGAGTTGAATGAGCATCGCCTCGCCGATTCGGTAAAGAATCCGAAAGTGACCGAGCTGATCCATGACGTAAGATCTTTAGTCGATTCGACTCAGACATTAAGAGATCGCCTGCAAGCTCTTCGAGCGACCACTCATGGTTTAAGAAATCGCGTTCGGACACAAGTCAGTGAATTGAAGGAAATCCGTCGCTCCTACGTCGCCGGATCTTGAACTACAGGTCGCCGCCCTTTAAGACATTAATGATCGACTTAGAAACCGTGCGAAGAGACTCAAATACACCGACGCCTTCAGAAGCCGTGCCTTCAAAATCAGCCGAATTGTACTTATTCAAGGCGGAACGAAGCTCAGAAACAGCCAAAGCGTTGGGCAAATCCCGTTTGTTGTATTGCAGAACTAAGGGGATATCACTGATATCGTAGCCCTGCTGATCCAAATTCTTTTTCAGATTTTCCATCGATTGAAGATTTTCTTCCATGCGCTCGGCCTGCGAATCGGCCACAAAAACAACACCATCAAGGCCCTTTAAAATCAGCTTGCGAGAAGCATCGTAAACGACCTGGCCCGGCACCGTGTAAAGGTGAAAACGGGTTTTGAATCCTCGAATTTCACCGATGTTTAAAGGTAGAAAATCAAAAAACAACGTGCGCTCGACATCACCAGGTAAGCTAAAGAGTTCCGATTTTTCTGGCGAGGCGGTCTGCTGGTAGACCCATTGCAGGTTGGTCGTTTTGCCGCCCAAACTGGGGCCGTAGTAGACGATCTTGCAGTGGATTTCCTTGGCGTTGTAATTGATAAATGACATCTCAAATCCCTACCTACAATTGCACTCTATTTTCCAGCGCTCGCCCCAAAGTCCTAAAATCGATATAGTCAATGTCCCCGCCAATGGGGACCCCGTGGGCAATGCGGGATGTTTTGATCTTCATGTCTTTTAGGATCTTTGCCAAGTAAAGAACGGTTGTGTCGCCCTCCAAATCCGCGTCCAGAGCAAAAATCACCTCACGGACGGGCAATTCGCCATCTGGGCCGGGCTGCAGCCGGTCGAGAAGGGCTTCAATTTTGAGGTCTTGTGGGGTGACGCCCTCCAAGGGCGAGATGGACCCGTGCAAAACATGATAACGGCCCTTGAACACGCCTGAAGATTCGATCCGGTCCACGTCTGATGGATCTTCCACCACGCAAATCACATCCTGAGTTCGCATGAGGTCCTTGCAGTAATGACAAAGATCTTCTTCTTCGGTGAAAGAGAAACAGACGGGGCAGTCATGGATTTTTTCTTTCACGGCCTTTAAAGCGTCACGCAGGCTTTGCACAAACTCGTGGGGTGACCTTAAAATGTGGTAGGCGAGCCGAGCGGCGCTTTTAGGTCCGATCCCGGGCAGGCGGCTCAGTTCGTGAATCAGTTGATTAAGGGATGGTATTTTCTGCAGCATCTGATGACGCGAATTAAAGCACTATTGGCTGAGAAACGCATGACTGATGGCGTAAGCGTGGGGATTAAAATTCTCGGTCTTGGACTCCTCGTTTACTGGCCCGTTTTGGGCTTTGATTTTATTAATTTGGACGACCCTTATTTGGTGCAGAATAACGCCGGACTCCTGCACTCCGATCCCGCCAGCCTCTTATTTTCTCCCGTAGCAGGACTTTACCATCCGCTGACCAACTTGACCTTCTGGCTGGATTTGAAGCTCGGGGGGCTTCGTCCCGGGTTTATGCACGGGACGAATCTGGCCTGGCACATTTTCGGGGCGCTTTGCCTTTATCTATGGATGAGGGACCTTCTCGGCTCCGTCGTGGCGGCTTTGATTTTGGCACTGGGCTTTTTACTTCATCCCACTCATGTGGAGTCGGTGGCCTGGATTTCTGAACGCAAGGATGTGGTCAGTGCCCCGTTCTTCTTTTTAGCGCTTTGGGCCTTTGGGCGCGAGCGCTGGTGGATGGGTGTGGTATTGGCCGCTCTCAGTTTGATGGCGAAACCTTTTGCCGTGTCTTTGCCGGCACTGGTGATTTTGAATTTTTGGTTTCGCCTTGGACGAAAAGAAGCCCTTGAGAGACTTCGAACAAAGAAGGCGCTTGCGGCGGGATCGATGTTGGTCCTCATTTGCATATGGGCGGCCTTCGCCGCTTTGCAATCTCAGCAGCAGGTTCGTCTGGAGTCGACGGAAACGTGGTTAGATGCCATTTCCCGCTGGCCGGGCCAGGTGGCGTTTTACTTCGCACAGTTTCTTTGGCCGCATGACTTGCGCGTGGTTTACACGGTCGCAGATCTTGAGATCACTTGGACCCGAATCTTGCTTTTGCTGGGATGGTGGATTCCCACTTTAACTTTGGTGCGCCGATCGCGAAGCTTTGGGCGAGAGACGATTTTAGGTTTGGCTATTTTCTTCATCACCATGATTCCTATGTTTAAATGGATTCCCTACGGGGACTCGAGTCCGGTGTCGGATCGTTATCTTTATGTCTCGTTTCTGGGTCTGATGCTGCCGTGGGCGAGCTGGCTCGGCAAACAAACGGGTTGGCTATCGAAGGCGGCCTTATTTATCATGCTGGGTGGTTGGACTATGGGTACGATGGCTCGGCTCCCGGATTGGCAAGATGCGAAGAGCCTTTGGCTGAGTCAACTCAAGGTGGATCCGGATTCGAAAGAAGCCAACGAGAATTTGGGGCGCTACTACATCGGTTTGCGCGACTCCGAGAATGCCCTTCGGTACTTGAACAAGGGCCATATCAAAAAATGGGACAATCTGGCCAACCGGGCTCTGGCTCACATGCACAGAAAAGAAATGATTTTGGCAGATCAGCTTCTTCGCCAAGCGGAGTCCACCCACGGGGAACATCCACTGATTCTAAATCTACGGGCCCAATGGTTTATGGAATCTGGTAAATTGGAAGAAGCCAAAGGGACTTTTGCTAAAAGTTTACTGGCCGAATCGCATTTGGATAACACGCTGTTGAAGGCAGAGGCCTATTCCAACATGGGTGTGATTGCCTTCCGCCAAAATCAGCTGGAAGAATGTAAACGTTTGCAAGGAGAGTCTCTTCGCGTTTTGCCAGGCTATGTGTACGGCGTTTACAATCTGGCGCTTTGTCAGTTCAATTCGGGTGACACGGCCTCAGCTGAAGCTGGTTACCGGCGCACTCTCGAGATTCAGGCCCACTTTCCGATGGCCTACAATGGACTGGGAGTGATTGCATTTCAAGCCGGCCGTTTTAGCGAAGCCGTGTCTTACTTCCGGCAAGCTTTGGCGCAAGATCCGAATCTGGCTATTGCTCAACAAAATCTAAAGTTGGCAGAAGAGCGCCTGAAGGCGCCCATCCGATAGAGCCTACTGTGGAATGTAGTATTTGACGGTCATCGAGAATTCGAGCTTCTCGTGGTAGCAATCCGTCGACGGATCGTTGTCGCCGGTAATAATGAATCCAAACTTCTGATTCGTTACCGAGTCGGCCAAACCGAGGCGAATGAAAAGTTCAGGGTGAAACTGAAAAATAATGTCACCCGCCTGCTCGGTGAGTGGCCAAGTGCAGCTGGAGATCCCATCGGTGGCTCCGAGGCAGTAGTCTTCGCGGGTGTTATTTTGAAAAGGGGCCGTGCGAATTCCCAACCAGTCGTATTGATAAAGGTCCATCATTTTACCATCGGCCTGAATCTTGCCTTCTGGAGTTAGCCTATTCACTGCCGTCATATCGTTCGAAGCCAAGATGCGATTGTTAAAGGTTAGGAAGAATACGTCGTCATACTGAAATTTTTGAAGCGGCGTTTGCATTTGCACATCGCAAACGACGGCACCGGCTGGAAGATTGAGCGCTGCTGTTTGTTCGTAGCGGGCGCGGAGGGTGCCATCTTGCTTGCTGAGATTGTCACCGACTTCCCATTCACAAACTTGTGCACGACCGGTTTCGACTTTGGTGTCCTCAAACACAATACTTTGCGTGGAGGTTAGGACCGATCCCATGGCTTGAGCCAGCGCACAGTTTTGGATCACCACATCAGGCGGTAGGACCGTGGGCGGATTGGATGGTGGCGTCGTAGGAGGATTTTGCACTGGGGGAACAGGGTCTGGGTTCGACGCATTGGAAGGCCCCCCGCCGTCGATGCCATTGATTGTATTAGAACCCTGGGTTTCTGCCTCGGATCCGGCAAAACCCACTTTTGAGCACGCCAGAGTCGAAGCAAAACCGATTATAGATATGATTCTAAAACAAGTTCCCAATTCCATTCCCCTGTTTGAATTCTCAAATTGAATAGATGAGCAAGGTGGGGGCCACATCAGGCCAGGCGAGGCGGTCTACAATCGATTTCGGCGTCTTGTTATGAGAAAGTCTCAGTTTGCGCCGTCGACATGTTTTTCACTGTCGAAGAAATAGGGAGATGTTCACCGCACAATCAGTACCGAAAGTGATGCCGAATCGCCCGAGAGTGAAAGAAAATTACATTCCCGGGAAGCCAACGCCGCCGGTGATCTTTGCCATTTCTTTGTCGGATTCTTCTTTAACCTTTCGGTAGGCTTCGTTGAATGCGGTGGCCATTAGGTCTTCCAGCATTTCCTTGTCACCGGAAGTAAAGACATCGGGTTGGATCTGCACGGTTTTAATCTTGTAATCGCCCATCATTTTAATGGTGACGGCCCCTCCGCCCGAAGTGGCGTCAAACTCTCGAGTTGCGAATTCCTCCTGCATCTTCTTCATTTTGTTCTGCATTTGGTTCGCCTGTCGCATTAGGGCCTGCATTCCGCCGGCTCCGCCAAATCCCTTCATGGCTTTAACTCCTTGATCGTTTTTATTTCCGCATTAAAAATTTGCTTGGCCGATTGCACGAGGGGGTGAGCCTCAACCAGGTCACGTTCCGCTTGCCGTCGGTCTTCTTCAGATTTCTGGGCTTTCGCTTTTGGACTGAGCTCCGCTCCGGAGTCCGCGGACCCCAACGTCACATCGAGGGAGTATCCGGGGCCCCAGTAAGAGCCCATGTAATTCAGAACTTTCTTTTTAAAATCCGGTTGATTGATCTTATCGAAAAGAAACTTGTGTCGCGGCTCCACCCCGAGCACCAATTTCTGGTGGGCGAGCGAGACTACAAAACAATTCTCTAATTGCGCCGCAAGGAGTCCGTTCACTTCTTTTATTTTCGCGACCAGTTCTTGGAATTGAGGTGGACGCGCGGGTTGCGTGGTCGCGGGTGACACCGGAGCGCTGGGCGTGGGTGCCTCGGCCGCCGGCCGTTCCGTTCGGGGAGGAGGCGGTCGCTGAAACTGCAAGCGACTGGGTTGTGCGGATTGATACGAGCCCGGGCCTTGGGGAGCATCCGATACACCATCTGTCCGCGTTCGCGGGGGATTGGTCGATATCTGATTGGCTGGCGACGGAGTAGCCTCTGGTGCAGCGCCCACCATCACCGCGCCCAGTTCACTCACCCGCGGCGCGGCCGCCATACGCATCAACACCATTTCTAAAACAAGCAATGGATCGTTGGAGCGACTAAGATCTTGCACGCCCTTGAGCGCCATATCAAAAAACCAATGGAGATCTTCACCACTCAACGACTCACCTAACCGAATCAGTTCCTCTTGCTCCGAATCAGGAATGTCTAAAAAGGAGCTTTCGCCCTCCATCTTCAAAAACAAGGCATTGCGAATCTGTTCTAACAGATCGAGCAAAAAGAGTTTGGGGTCCCCGCCGCTTTCATGAAGCCCGGCGATGCATTTGAGCATGGCGCGTGGATCTTTCGAAAATACAGCTGAGATCACGGACATGAGCAGTCCACGATTGGTCAGTCCCAGCGTGCCGACAACTTCTTCGCGCTTCAACTGGCCGCCGGTAAAGTTAATCACCTGGTCAAGCAAGCTTTGTGAGTCCCGCATGGAGCCATCCCCTTGGCGGGCGATAAGCCAAAGAGCCTCGGGTTCAAAGGTCACCCCATCACGCTCGCAAATGGTCGTCAGATGTTGCGCGATCACGCGGGTAGGGATTCGGCGAAAATCAAAACGCTGACACCGGGACAAGATCGTCGCCGGGATTTTTTGCACTTCAGTTGTGGCCATGATGAAGTAGACGTGCTCGGGGGGCTCTTCTAATGTTTTTAGCAGAGCATTGAACGCACTGGTCGAGAGCATATGAACTTCGTCAATGATGTAGACTTTGACTTTTCCACTAGATGGCAAGAAACCGACGGTCTCGCGGAGTTCTCGAATGGAATCCACACCGTTATGGCTCGCACCATCAATTTCCACCACATCGACGGAGCGGCCGGTGGCGATCTCTTCACAATCGGAACATTTTCCGCAAGGGACAAAGTCCACCGCATTTGGGCAACGCAGAGCTTTGGCTAAAATGCGAGCGCTTGAGGTCTTACCCGTGCCCCGTGGGCCGGTAAACAATAGAGATTGATGTATTCGACCACTCTTAAGCGCATTGGTTAAGGTGATGCGAATATGATCCTGGCCAATCAGGCCTGAGAAGTCTTGTGGGCGCCACCTGCGGGCGATCACTTCGTAAGACACTTCGCTCCCCTAAAACGAAAGAGTGACCGGGCAACCCCATATCACATAGGGCTCTTGTTACCGTTGCTTCCTTCCGGACCTGGCGGGGTTCACAAGATCCGCTATTGTATGGGACCCGGTCATAATTAACACCTGTTGTTGCGGACCCAGGAGACCCAGTCAAGGCAAGTTAATGCCATGCGCAATGCGTTCAAGGGCCTGCATCTCCTCAAACCAGTAGGACTCAGAGCCGAACTGTGGAAAGAGCTGTGGAAAGCTGGGATCCGCCCAACGCCGTGCGATCCAAGCCGCATAATGCAGGATCCGAAGACCCCTCAACGGCGCCATCAGTTCTAAATCCGACTCCTGAAAGTCCCTCAGCTCTATGTAGCCCTGCAAAAAGGCGTCAATCTCGTCGTCCACATCTTCATCTTGGCGAAACAGCATCCACAGATCCTGCGCCACATGACCCATACCGAAGTCGTCGAAATCAATTAACAAATACTCCCGCTTCGCGCCGGCCTCGTCGGTCTGCAAAACGTTACCCCGATGGCAATCACCGTGAATTCGAATGTAGGACTCAGGCCGAAGGTGCTCGGACAGATAAGATAGAATTTCATCGGCCGCGGCAAAGTACCGTGACGCAATGGAATGGGGGACCAGGGGCTCAATCACATCCAAGGCGGCCAGACCCATATGCTCGCCATCGATGATCGGGCGGTGCCGACTGGCTTTTTGGGCCCCCACATTGTGAAGGCGAGCGATGACGCGCCCCAATTGGGTCAGGTCTTCGGTTTGGAATTCTTGCGGCATTCTCCCCCGGGCCTTTGGAAACACGGCGCACCAAAGGCCGTCGTGTAATGAAAGTGTATCCCCATTTTTTTGTTTGAGAGGGGCGACGACACTGACGCCCGCGGCGGTCAATTCAGCCAAGAATTCGTGCTCTTCGCGAATGGCGGCGTCGCTCCAACGCTCAGGTCGGTAAAATTTGGCAATCACTTGGGTTTTGTCCGCGCCTTCGACACGCAAAGAAAAAACGCGATTTTCATAGGAATTCAGCTGAAAGAATTCACCAGTTAGAGGCCACCCGGCCGATTCCACGGCGTTCAGGACAAAATCAGGAGTCAATTGATGAAAGTGCACACCGGCTTGATTCACGCGGGCCAATCTATCACATTGAAGACATGAAGGGCACGAGCCAAGTCCTCCAGTTGGAAGATAAAACCATCGAAATTTTACGCCGGCCCCGGCAAAAGAACATGAACCTTTCGGTCCGTGGCGTGGGGAAAATCCGGGTCAGCTGCAATAAGCGAAGGAGTGTGCGGGAAATTCTGGCGTTCGTTGAGTCCAGCGGGGATTTTATCGCACGTCGCGAGCGCGAGTGGAAAGAAATGGCCAAGATCTTTCCGCCGAGGCGCTATCTGTCGGGGGAAAAACTATTGTGGGAGGGTGAGCGAAAAATCCTCAGCGTGATTTGGTCCTGGAAGTCCAAGATTTCGGTTGTTCATCAAGGCGACGAGATTGAGCTCTTGGCGCCACTCAAATCCGCGGGCGAAGATCGAAAACAGGCCCTGATCAAATACTATCGCGCTTTTGCCAAAAGAGATTTGCATGAACGCGTAAGAAAATGGGCGCTCGCCATGAATCTCAATCCCTCGCGCGTGATGATCCGTGGACAAAAAACCATTTGGGGCAGTTGTTCCATCGACGGATTGATTTCGCTCAATTGGAAGTTGATCTGTGTCCCACCGGAAACGCGCGACTACGTCGTGATCCACGAGCTTTCCCACATGATCCACCGCAACCACTCCTCGCGCTTTTGGAAAATGGTGGAGCGCTTTTCTCCCAACTACCTGGCCCACAAAGCCTGGCTCAAATCCCACGAGCCGGAGATCACGCGAATGCTCTAAGGGAGTCCGCACCTTTTCCGGCGTCGGCGCGTTAAGCATTGTTGATCAGGAGCTGGCACACAGAAGTGCGGAACTCAGAGTTGGCTGCTTCATTTATTGGTCTAGGATCTTGCGAGCCATTGCTAGTTTGAGTGCCTTTAAGGAGTGTAAGTTACGACGCAGACTCCTGGAGCGCCGTCGCCACCTTGAGCTGCGGTGTTAAAGCCGCCACCGCCACCGCCACCGCCATACAAGCCGCCGGCTCCCGCATGGGAGGACGAACCGCCACCGCCACCGCCTCCTCCGCCGCCGCCTCCAACTGTGGCGGTAATATCTATGCCGTTGCCGCCTGCGTCGCCCGGATAACTGGTGTCTCCTCCTCCTCCTCCTCCTCCGTCGGAACCGGCAGCACCAGGGCCGGTTGCGCCCCCACTTCCACCGCCGGAACCACCGCTGTTGTTACCGCCCGCGCCGCCATCGGAGCCGCCTGCGGTGCCGGCCGATCCGCCACCGTTCCCGCCGCCACCGGCGCCTGCGTTCGAGCCGGGCAACGCCCCTGCGCCACCATCGCCATTGGGTCCGCCAGCCCCACCGCCGCCCGCGCCGCCATTTTGTGATCCCAAGGTCGCGCTGCCGCCGCCACTGTATTTGACATCACCAGTTCCGCTGCCCGCCGGCCCGCCCGTTCCGCCGGTTTTGCCAGAGGCGGCGGTACCACCTTTGGCCAGAACCACAACAGTTGAGGAGTTGTTATAGAAAATCGAGTCCCCGCCAGCTCCTCCGTTGCCCGAAGTGCCACCTTGGCCAATGGTCACGGTCACAGAGGTTGAGGGGGTCAGTGAAACATTGTCGGTCCTGGAATAGGCTCCGCCCCCACCGCCGGCGCCGCCGTCAGCGGTCGAGCCGTTTGCGCCCCGCCCGCCACCCCCGATGCAAGCGATGGAATTGCTCGCATTGTTCCAATCGGCCGGAACGTTAAATGACGATGTGCCAAAAGTTATTACTGTCGTGTTGCCACCGCCACCCGCCGCGGCTTTTACCCAGGTAGAGCCATTATAAATTTGGAGCGTCCCGCCCTGGAATCGCATGTCTCCGGCGGAGCCTGCACCCGCTACGGTATCGCCAGAGTCCATTCGTCGCCAAGTGGTACCATTGCAGAACTCCCCCCTGAGAGCCGAGGCATTAAATCGAATTGATCCCTGCGACGAGCAACTCTCTCCGGCACTGCCTTGGTCAGTAGATACCCATCCCGAGCCGCTGTAATATTGTACGACACTGCTATTAAATCGAAGAGCTCCATTTGTTTGAGCTCTGGCCAACGGCAAGTACACGAGCAAACTCAAAGTTAAAATTGCCTTATCAAAATAATGTGTCCGCATTAAATTCCTTTGAAATTGGGTGGATCAATTCTGCTGACAATATAACTCTAGCTAATCTGTATACGAGTTCAATCAGCATGAGATTGACCATAGATTTTAGAGGATAAGAAGAACTATACGGTGGACGCCATTTACTTTACCCATCGTCCAAATCGTCTTGAACTGAAATTCGGGGAATAGACTTGTTAAACGACGGACTCGCGGTCCGATTGGTTCGCGCAATATGATTTTAAGACTCCTGTGTTCAGGTTTGGGGAATCAACCGTCTCGATTTGGGTCAACCCGCGATTATCAGTGGCGTCGGCGCGGTGTCCTCATCATGATATGTGAAAGAGCCAATGGTGGGGTAACAAATGAAATTCAGAATCCGACTCGCGCCGGCCGTTGCGCTTGCACTTCTTTTGGCCGCCTATCAAAACTGCACCCGCTCGACGTTCAGTAGCAGCACCGGGCCCGAGGCCGGCATCGACGCGCGGGCAAGCTCCGGCGGCAACGGCGAGGGCTACGACGGTAAACCGTACGTATTTGGAAATTGCGGTATGGCGACGTCACCTCGCAAACGATATGTCCTCCGGGCCGACGCGCGCGCCGCCGCCCTTGTGCGGGACAACTGCCAGGACTTGCCCGCTCCACACGCCGAGCGCCCGGTGACCGCTCAAAACTTTAAGGCCGCTGAACCGGAGGTATTGATTTTTGACAGTGAGGTTCTTTCCGCCGAAACTTTGGCCCGCTCGTATCTCGCCGTTTGCCGCGGCCTTGAAAACGGCCGGGATCCGATAAGTCTCCATATATGGCAAGACACCGCTGGCGCATTTTTCGGCGAAATGATCCGCGTCCGCCAGATGCTCGGTAAAGTGGAGCGCACCTCCGACCGCGCTCTGTACGTCACTTCGAAAACCGGAGAAATTTCTTTCGTCAGCCAGGATGCCTTTCTCATGCACAGTATTATTGAAGGCGAGATCACCGCCCTTCAAGGGCTCGCGTCCGTGAGTTACATCATTCCTCCCGTGCAAGACTGGAATGTCGAATCTGACCTCACCTGCGACATCAATTGAGGATTCGCCGTGGAACACAAGTACAGGGAACTCATCGAAAATTCCGAACGCGACATACGCAACGGTCAAGCGGCCGCGGTGATCGCCCGCCTCACCAAAGTAAATACCAAGAGCGTGCCGCGTGTCTACCGCCTGCCGATCGCCAACCTGTGCCGTCGCCTGGGTGAAAACAGCCTCGGACTGCGCCTTTTATCAAAGATCGTACGCCCGGTCGGACGCACCACCGAGGCGCCTTCCACTCCGCACGAGACGGCGGAGTATGCCGTTCTGCTCCTGCGCAGCGGGGTGCAGACCGAGGCGGTTTCCCTGCTCAGCCGAATCGACCCCGACGTGGTGCCCGAAACGCTGTTGATGCTAAGTTTTTTCCATTTCTCACAGTGGAATTACTTGAGCGCGGAGCCTCTCCTCCGCCGTTACACCAAATACGACTTGAAACATTATTCAAGGTTGGTTGGCCTGGTGAACCTTTGTTCGGCGTTGATCGCCAACGACAAAACCGCAGAAGCGGGCGAAACACTGCGCGACGTCCTCGCCGAGGCCAGGCACGCCGGCTTGCGCCGCATAGAAGGCAACTGCCTCGAACAGCTGGCGCAAATTGAAATTAAGCGCGGTCACTTTTCGGGAGCGAGGAACTATCTCACTGAGGCCGACGCACAGCTCGCCCGGATGGGAACCCGCGACCATCTTTTCGTGAAAAAGTGGAGCACGATCTGCGAGGCTTTACAAAACCGGACAACCCTCCCGCTTCAAGAGCTAAAGCAGCTCGCGCGCGAGCGCAGAGACTGGGAGACTGTGCGGGAAGCTGATCACCACCTGCTTAAAATCAGTTTCGACCAACCTCTTTTCGATCACCTATTTTTCGGCACTCCATATCCATCCTACCGCGATTCCCTTTGCCGTAACCTCGGCCGCCGCCCTTCCGCCGGCCACTACGTGCTTGGCGGCGATGCAGGCCCTCTGATCGATTTCGAAAGCGGCGATGGCGGCGGTCTGATAAAAGTAGATAAAGGTGGAAAGTGTGCCGAGTTGATGTCGATCCTGATGCGCGATTTTTACAGACCCAAGACACTCGGCGGCCTGTTTGCCGAGCTCTATACCAATGAGCGCTTCGACATCTACTCTTCGCCGGCACGAGTGCATCAGGTCATGGCCCGCACCCGACGGCTGATGACCGCCAACGGCCTGCCCGTGACGATCGAGGAGCACGAGCGTACATACCGGTTGAAGTTGACCGGTCCAGTGCGCTTCCGCCTGCCACTTGATCGGCGCAGCCTTGCCGGATACCCGTTCGATCTCAATCGACTCGCCCGCATGCTCCCCCTCCAGCAAACTTTCACTGCCCGCCAGGCGCGCGAACTTCTCGGAATGAAGCGCACCACCTTCCAGCGCCTGCTGGCTTGGGGGGAAAATCAAAAACTCATCCTCCGCCAAGGCACGGGGCAAAACACCATCTACATCTTGCAATCGTCGGTCGCGGATTTTAGCAAGGCCGCTTAATTTTATTCAGCCGCCATTTTTTAATGAGAACGGTCACCCCAAAGGTTGGACTCTGGTGTAGTTAAGTTAGGGGTGACCGTCCGATGGGATTTGTGTAGGCCAGTTATTTGAACTACCACTTGATCTTTACACGCCATACAAAGCTCGTGAACTGATAAATGCGGGCCGCATGTTCTCAAGTCGGCCCGCGCTTGTCAGTGTTGGTCTCACTCCGCCCTTGAGAAAATGTGTTTGGGAAACATTTCTTGTAGGGGGAGCTTAGCATGCGCAAATCATTTTTGGTCGGAGTGGTCGGGTTATTCCTTTTAATACTACTGGTCGGCTGCAGTCCGGGCACAACCCCCCCCCAACAAAGGGATATTTCGTCGACTAGCCTGCAGGCTGGATTTGAGATCGAGGGTCCGAAAGTGCAAATCGATATGCAAACTTTAGCTGATCAGGGCACTCCGATCAGCACGGAGCCGGACATCTCGACGCTTAACTCGGCCAAAAAACAGGGCTTACGCATACGTCTCGCACGCGGTAGCCGTCTCGCCGCGCTGATCGACAATGAATGCGTGCAGAAACGGCGCAACGGGCTCGGCATGGAGGTCACATCCGCGGCCGCTGAACCACCGGTTCTCGATGTTCAGGCCTACGGTTTTCAACTGGAGGCGGATAAAGATTTGGACGCACTCACGGCCGAGGCCGAAACCGATCCGTGCGTTTTGCAGGTGGGTAACAACATTGACTTTGAGGCGATTGCCGTCCCCAACGACCCGGCTTACTCAAGACAATGGCACCATGAGGCCATGGGAGCCGCCGCCGCATGGGACACCTTTTACTCCGCCTCAGGAATTAAGGACGAAGTCATTATCGCCATCGTCGATACCGGCATCGACTACAACCATGCCGATTTGGCCGCTAACATGTGGAGGAGCACCGACGGCCGTTACGGCTACGATTTTTTCAACGGTGACGGCGACCCGATGGACGACAACCGCCATGGCACGCACTGCGCGGGAATCGCAGGATCGGTCGGCAACAATGGCAATGGCGGGGCGGGCGTCAACCATTCCCGCGTGAAAATCATGGCCGTCAAATCCTTGGGCTCCTCGGGCAGCGGCTCAGCAGCGACGATCGTGAACGGCATCAACTACGCAGTGAACAACGGGGCAAAGGTCATTAGTCTAAGCCTTGGTGGGCGCGGCACGAGTTCCGTGTTCAAGACCGCACTCACCAATGCCGTGGCCAAAGGCGTCGTCGTGTTGGCTGCCGCCGGCAATAGTAACGCGCAGATCACTGCGACCAACTTCTACTCACCTGCCGGGTACGGCAAGGACATCGACGGAATGATGACCGTCGGAGCCTTTGACTCAAGTCTCCGTCGCAGCAGCTTTTCGAATTACAGTTCGGTTTACGTGGAAATCGGAGCCCCGGGGTCGAATATCTACTCCACCTTACGCAACAATAGTTACGGCAGCCTAAGTGGCACATCCATGGCAGCTCCGGCGGCAGCAGGGGCCGCGAGTCTGGTCATCGGTTTTTTGCGCAGCCGGGGGATCGTCCCGATGCCGGCACTCGTCGAGCAGCTGCTGCTTGCCGGCAGCGTAAAGGATCCGAACCTCACCAGCTCTTTCAAAGACGGCAACCGTGTGCATATCAAAACTCTGGCGGATTATTTGCTGGCCCGCTATCCGGCGGAGGCACTGCCTCCCTCTGAACCGAGCCCAGCTCCTGCTCCAGCTCCAGCTCCGGCTCCAGCTCCAGCTCCGGCTCCGGCTCCGAGCCCGGATCCGTCCGGTCCGGTGATCACTACGCTTGAACTCATCAACGTGCAGACCGGCCAGATAAAGACTCTCTCTGAAGGCACGGTTATCGATCTCACCAGGGACGGCTCTGCCTTCAACGTTCGGGCGCACACCTCCGTCGGCGCGGAAAGCGTACGCTTCGTGCTGGGAAACTATACCCGGGTCGACGACTACTCTTCCTATACTCTCCGGCGTTCCGGTTCGTACGTGCGCTTTGAACCCGGCGGGTACACACTCAGCGTTACGGCTTACCCGCGTAACGACGCGCAGGGGATGGCCGGCCCTACGCTCTCGGTGAAATTCCAAGTCACCGGTGCGGCTCCGGCGCAGACCCCGACCCCGACCCCGACCCCGACACCAGGTCCGGCGCCGGCGCCCGTTCCCACCGAGCCGCCCGCCGGCGGTTCCTGCGGGGGAATGAATGCCGACGCTTGTGCCGTGTTCAACAACATCAATCTCGAGCGAACGAGCCGCGGACTTCCCGCGCTTAAGCCCCTCAGCAATTGCGTCTCCCTGGCGCAATCTCACGCGATCGATATGGCGACCAACGGATTTTTCTCGCACACCAGTCCCACCCAGGGCAGCTTTTCAAATCGCGTCGCGCGCTTCGGCCTCCGTGGCATGTCGGGCGAAAACATCGCCTACGGTTACACCACCACATCGGTCGTGACCGGATGGATGAATTCAAGCGGGCACAGGGCTAACATTCTGAACTCAAACTATCAGTCGACCGGAGTCGGGGTGCAGCGGAACTCATCAGGCAAACCTTATTACGTGCAATGTTTTTCAAGTATGCGTGGCGATTAAGGGGAGTCCGAGACCGATGACGCTCATCACTTGATTTTTTCGCCGGCGAGTTCACTGAGCGAGCATCCATTGCGTCCCGGGAACTCGAAGGCCGGAAGGCAATTTTACTTCGCCTACCCATGCTGCGCCATAACCGGACGCCTGCGATTTGAACGGGACTCTGATGCCGAAATAGGGCTCCTTCGGCGCCCGAAAGGCACCTAATCCTAGCTAGATAGGCCTTTATTGGCTATTAGATGGTACACGCCTTGCTTCGCATAAGCCCACGGAAAATTAAGGTGAAGATGTGAGTCGACTAAACGGGGCAAAAACTGTGGTCCTGCCGGTGCTGTTGAGTTTGGCCGTAATGGCCGAGTCTCTTTTGGCCGAGGTCGAAGTCTATTCGAGTCGCCCCAAAATCGAAGACCTTCAACCCCTGCATTCTGAGCAGGGTGTGCCAGGATATTTATCTGAGTCCGCGGTCAGACGCCGCGCTCGAGGATACACTTTTGTGCTGGCTCAGTTGATGGCCTTCTTTCCCGAAGCGGAAATGTACTTTCTTGCACGTGATGGTGAGTATCTCTACGACGTCGCCCGCCTCTTGTTGGCCCGTGAGTCCGAATGGACTCGACTGCACTTGGTCCCAATCAGCACCCAACTCAGCACGAAACTGGACATGCCCAAATATCTCAAACAAAACGGGTTGACCACTGAAAATCTGAACGGTCGACCAGCGGTGTTTTTTGACTCTTGCTGCGCGGGAACGGTACCAGATGCCGTGGAAACAGCCTTCAAGGATGAGCCTATAGACATTCGGGGCTTCTTGATTACCAACACGACCTATCCGGCCAGCGGAATCTTTCATAAAGCATCTGGGGTGGATGGTGGAGACATAGAAGGCGATCCGCACTTTACCGGCTCAGCCGTAGACTTTGTGCGAGACTCTTGGGGAAAAATCGTAGATGTAAGGACCCTCTCTGTGAGCACCGAGGTAAAGGAAGCCTCGATGTCTTACATGAAAGCGCTTCGCTACCACGTCGATGGCGAAGCTCAACGTAAGGAGTTTAAAGAAATTGTTGGGCACATGCGCACGGTGTTCTCATTTCTGCAAAATGAAAGTTTTAACATTCGAGACCCCCAGGGGCAAAGTGCTTTGGCGTCCCTCATGAGATTGCGCGATCACCACGGTGTCAGTGCCACCGCCTTTCTTACGGACTGCGGTCTCATGCGACGGAAAGAGTATGCGAGTGTATCCTCCAACCAGTTGGCCGATCTGAAAGAAGCGTCGATGTTTGCCCGCCTTGACGACACAGGAAAAGTCGCCATTCAGCCCGCTTCATGGACGGTACCCAATCTAAACGACCTCCCGCCGAACGAGCGAATACTCCAAGCTAAAGCGAGCCTCACCGCAATGGCCAACTACAACTTTTCACAAATTTATCAAGGCCCTGAGGGCGTCGTAGCTTCCGTCGAAACGAAGCAAAAGTATCAGCAGGCCTTAAATTTTTGGTCGAAGAACTTTGACTCCAGTTGGCTGGAGACTGACATCGGTGTTTTAAGCGCATTCTTTCGGGCAGCCGACAAGATCGGGCAGCTCGACCAGGCCCTTTTTCCCGTCGCGGCCCATCTCGATCGCTCGGTTAGTAAATACTTTCAGACCGACGAGCTGACTGTGGTCGGCCATCATCTTGCCGATGCGGTCTTAGCCGAAGGGAAACCACCGGCCCAGAGGCACCTGATCGACTCGATCCTCAGTTCCCGCATGATGAATTCGTCTTGGATCGTCGAGAGATTCGTCATTCGCCTTTCACAAAAGTTGAAGGAGGAGCCTTTGACCCTCTTTTGGATGGCGGCTTTTCATTGCCCCGAAATTACAAAAAATCCTCAGGTTCTCAAGTGGCTTCGACTCACTCTCAGCTCCATGTCGAATGTCTCGCATTTGTTTTTTCACAAGTTGGTGGCCAATCAAGAATTGCCCAAACATAAGGGATACGAGAAGTTCATGCGCGATTTCTTTGCTCAGAGTTTCCGATTTAGTTCCTATATCAATTCGAGTCCACTGAGCCCGGAGTCACCGGGCCTCCGCGCACTTGGTTTGGATCTGATCCCGGGCAAATCGGTCTTCCTAAGCGATATCGAAAACCGTTTGCAGGCCCGGCTTGCTCCCAGTGTTTGCGAAAAAGCTCTAGCCGCTGGGGAGTAGTGGCCGAATTTTGTCACCGGGCTATAAATCCTACAGGATCTCGAGTCGTCCAAGATTCCCTATTCGCTTAGGGTCGGCGATGGAATTGCTAGTAGGGTGAGGGTCTCCATAATGATGAGTAAGCGAACATTTCTAATTCTGACCAGCCTGAAGTTCCTTTTGGGCTTTGCCTTACCGGCTTCAGGTGAGACCGTGGTTTACAGCAATTCGGGTTTTTTGGCGAGATGTGAGCTGAAAGTAGATCTGGTTGATGAAACCGCGATCTTCTCACCACTGACTCACACCGACTCTGTCTTTGCTGGATTCATTCCCAATGAGCCAGGGGAAGTGGAAATCTTTAAGGGCCAGTTACTTCCGACCCACACCTTTCGAAGTCAAGGTGAAAACCAGGTTGAAGAAACACTCACAATCACCTTTGGAACCGTCGGCGCTAAGATCGAACCCATCGCCTATCAGTTGGTGAACAAGAGGCAAGTTGGCAACACGCCGGTGGCCAGTAAAAAAACCTGTTCAGGGCTCGTCAGAAAATCCAACTAGTTGGTTGCAGGGCTAAGATCTGCCGGCCTTCCGGGCCCGACGTGAGTTTTGACCCGATTCAATTCATCGACCATGACCAGTCGAGGCTTGTGCTGAGCGGCTTCAAGTTCATCGTAATCGGCATAGCAGGCAATGATCACCAGATCCCCACGATGGACCAGACGGGCGGCCGCTCCATTCAAGCAAATCTCCCCGGGTTTGCCCACAATCACGTAGGTCGCAAATCGCTCCCCATTGTTGCAATTGTAAATCTCCACTCGCTCGAATGGATGAAGACGGGCGGCCTTGATGAGCGCCGGGTCGATCGAAATCGAGCCCTCGTAGCTCAAATTGGCGTCGGTCACCGTGGCTCGATGTATCTTAGATTTCAACATATGGATTCTCATGGTCTTTCCCTTTCCTATGAATTCATTTTTAAAGCTAAGTGCAGTCCGTGAAGCACTAAATCCGGCGCTTCTTCATCAAAAATCCCGGCTTTATCAAAGAGCGAGGCAATTCCACCGGTTCCGATGACTCTGGGTCGATCGCCGTTGAAACATTGATTTTGCAAACCCGAGACAATTTCTTTAGCTTGGCCGATGGTTCCGAAATAAAGACCGGATTGAATGCTTTCGACCGTGGTTTGGGCCAAACAAGTTCGGGGTGAAAGAATCTCCACTGAAGGAAGGCGCGACGTGCGCGATTCCAGGGCTTCCATTGATATGCGAACTCCGGCCGTGATAACGCCACCTAGATATTGCTTGTCGGCTGTTACGGCGCAATAGGTGGTGGCCGTGCCGAAGTCGACGATAATCAAATTTTGATTGGGCCAGAGCTGGGTTCCCGCGATCGCATTGGCAATGCGATCAGGTCCCACCTCAACTGGATTTTTGTAACGAATTTTTAATCCGGTACGCTCGCCGGCCTGCAAAACAAAAGGATTCAGCTTAAAGTATTTCATGCAGGCATTTTTAACTGAGTGGAGAACTTCGGGGACAACTGTGCACAATGAGATTTGTGTCACGCTCGCTGGGTCCACGTCATTTTCTCGCAAAACACTGCGAAGAAAGACTCCGATTTCATCACTTGAGGCCCCTGTGCGACTGTTGCGGCGAAAGCGCAGTCGCAAACGGTCTCCGTCGAAGACTCCACCAAAGATCTGAGTGTTGCCGATATCAAGACATAGAATCATGACTCTTTCCTTTTTGTTGAAACCACCGGTCCAGTTGAGTGGCGAGATCGTGGGTGTTGGCGAAGCCTTGCTCATGACCGTTCTGGAATATCAAACGGCCCGGATGACGGCTTCGGTCCTTTTCCACCTCCGTCCAATCATTGCAAACCACCGCATCCACTTGACCGCGCAAAAGAAGTCCCGCTTTCGCACGAGCTTCAGATTCACTCTCGTTGAGAGTGAGCTTAAATCCGACGACTCGCACGTCTTTAGAGGTCGAAAATTCGCGCAGAAGGGGCAAAAGTTTGGGCGTAGGTTTTAAAGTCAGGCGGAGTCCTTCTCGGCTATCCAATTTCAGCAGATTAGAAGGCGCCTGTTCGTTGACGGACGCAATCGTGTAATCGCTCACCGCCGCCGCATGCACCACCATGTTGTAGACGTGGGACGAGAGTTCCTGCCTTAAACCATTTAGCAAGGATTCCGTGTCGGTAAAGGTCCACTCTTTGCGAACGCCTCGGGGGAGTGGAGCGCCGGGGGCATGGGCATAGGTCACCTCCCATCCCAGTTCGTCGAACTTTTCACAAAGCTCTCGACTGGTTTGCCCCGTGCTGACGTTAGCCAAGAAGCGGATACCGTCTATGGATTCGCGAGTCCCGCCGCCTGTGACAAGAACCCAGCCTCTTCTCGGTTTCTCAGAGAATAGGTCCGCCAGAATTTCTTCAGGCTCTAGCATTCGGCCCGCGCCCGTTTCACCACACGCGAGCGTTCCATGGCCTGTTGGACGCACCAGAATTCCTCGATCCTTCAGAGTTTTAAGATTTTGTTGAACGGCCGCTGAGTTCATCATTTCCACATTCATGGCGGGGTAGACGTAAAGCTTTTTATTTTTGGGCCACGCCAAGAGTGTGGCGCTGACGAGATCTGGTGCTAAGCCAAAGGCCATTTGTCCCACAGTATGAGCGGAGGCCGGACAAATCACGCCGAAATCGGCCCAGCGGGAAAGATGAATATGATCCATGATCTGACCGGATTTCCATAGATCGGTTTGTACGGGGCGACCCGTGAGCCCCTCTAAGGTGGCCGGGCCCAGGAATTTACAAGCCGAATCGGTCATGACCGCTTGCACTTCGTGACCCTCTTGTGCCAGACGAGAGACCACTTGCGCCGCCTTGAAAGCCGCAATGGAACCGGTAATAAAAAAGGCAATCTTAGACTTCGACATTGTCAATCAACCTGACCTTTCCCAAATGGGCGGCCGCCAACCTTCGGCCCCAGTGCTCTTCGACGTACTCGACGTTAAAGCCCGCCTCGGATAGATCCTGCTCGGCTTGATCGGACGACGGGGCCCGGCTCAAAATCTGAAAGAGTTGGGGGGCCAATTCTCTCTCAGCTGGTGACAGCCTAACATTTCTAGAACTCATGGCGAGGCCATCGGGCTCTCGCACGGTCGGGCAGGGCACGATTTCGATCGGGAGAAAGAATTCCGAAACCAACTTCTGGATGATCTTTAATTGTTGGTAGTCTTTCTCGCCAAAGAAAGCGTGGGTCGGCTGAACCATTTGAAACAGCTTCATCACGACGGTCAGCACGCCGGAAAAATGCCCCGGTCGAAATCGACCACAGAGCATGGATGAAATTTCCTCTTCGTTGATCTTCATATCATTGCCAGATGGATAGACGACATGGGGAGACGGAATAAAAACAGCTGAAACTCCCACCTTCTCCAGTAGTGCCAAGTCATTGGCCTCGGTTCGCGGATAAGTTTGAAAGTCTTGCGGGTCATTGAATTGGGTCGGGTTGACGAACAAGCTAACGATGACCTCTGAAGTTTTCTTCTGAGCGATTCGGACGAGCTCCAAGTGTCCGTCGTGCAAAGCTCCCATAGTGGGAACAAAACCAAGCGGACGATCGGTCGTCTGAGTTCGCCATTCGCGCAGCTCTGGTAATGTGCGAATCACCGTCATTGGTAACTCTCCTCATTTGAGGGAAAACGGCCGCCCTTAACGTCGGCACAGAATTCGGACAAAGACTTTTGAATCAGTTCCCGCCCAGGCAAATAGCTTCGAACAAATTTAGGCTTGAAGTCGCTCGAAAGCCCTAAAAGATCTTGCCACACCAAAACTTGTCCGTCGCAGCCTCCTCCGGCCCCAATGCCAATCGTGGGAACTGTCAGCGAGGCCGTGATTTCATTCGCCAGTGGGGAGGGAATGCACTCTAAGACGATAGAAAAACATCCAGCTTCTTGCAGACCCTGGGCATCGGATAAAATCTTTCGACCTTCCTCAGCTCCTCGGCCTTGCACCTTAAAGCCACCGAACTGGTTGACGAATTGGGGTGTCAATCCGGTGTGACCCATTACGGGAACTCCGGCCTCGGTCAAGTGACGAATCCAATCCCCATTTCCATCGTAGCCCTCCAATTTCACGGCATTCGCACCCGCTTGCATCAGTCGTCGAACGGCGCGTGTGTTCTCTTCGATCGAGGAGCGAAAAGTGAGAAAAGGCAAATCCGCCACGATAAACTTTTTCGGTGCCCCTCGCCGAACGGCATTCACATGAAATTCCATCATTTCAAGCGTGGCCGGCAGGGTGTCGTTGTATCCGTGCATGACCATGGCAGCGCTATCACCCACCAAGATCAAATCCACGGCCGAGTCCTCCAAAAGGCGAGCGGAGGTGTAGTCGTAGCAAGTGACCATCGTGAGCTTCTGATTCTCAGATTTCGCCTGGCGAATTTTGGCTACGTTCATAATACCCCCTCTGGAATGGGCAGACCTTCAGCCCGAGCCATTTCCAAGTAAGTTTGGTAGGATTGTTTTAGAATCGGATGATCATGCAAGGCCTCTTGATGTCGGCGCACGGTGGCCCAATCACCTCGAGCCACCGGGCCAGTGAAATTTTCGAATTGGCCCGAATGGCGAATGGTTTGGGCTAAGAAGGGCTGCAAGATTTCAGAGGGTAAGTTCAACCGAGCCTCAAAGATTCGATTTAATTGCTGCAGAAATAAAAACAAAGAGTTGCCCGCCAATGAGCATAGGGCGTGATAAAGCGGCTTCAGCTCAGGTGAAAGCGGATGAAATGCGTTGGGCAACCCAGGAATCAATTCAGCCAGCGAGTAGGGAGCTTCCACAACAAAGGGAATCGATTGGTAGAATTTTAGATCCTGCAGGTCTCGGCCAAACGTCATAAGAGGGTGAGCGGAGGGGACTCCCTGGATTTGAGTGGCGCCAGAAAAATGCACCGCCTTCCACCGGGTTCCGGCAAGTCTTGTCTGCCATTCGGGTAGGGCCTCATCCCGGAGGGCCAAAAGGCAATGGGTGGAATTGGCTAACACGTTGGTCAGCCGAGTTTCCGCATCGGGTTCAGTGAAGGTGTTGAATTCAGGATTGCCGTTGCGCGACCAGCTCTGAAACGGCAAGCCGAGCAGGCGGAAATAGTAAGAAAAATGTCGGGCCAATCGCCCAGAACCAATTAAAACCAACATGGTACCTGTCCTTCAGGATCAAGTCCTTTGCCCCTCAAATTGCTCTTCTCAGAGGGCCGAGTCATCCGATGACTCAAAGCATTGACGGGGACTGGAAAACCCGTTACCCCTGAACATCTAATGACTCGCTGGCTGTGGATTTTGGTGGCGATCGCAGTGTCCACCTCGGTTTATTTTACGATTCGATACGGACTTAGGCCTAAGCCCATCCCGGTACTAAACCCGACAAAATTTGAGAACCTTCAGCAAATTGGGATCGTGATTTACAACCGGCTTCGCCAAAACATTCGAGCCGAACGCATCGTCCTGCTTGGAAGTAGCGAGGACGTGAAGAATTACACGGAAGTGTGGACGGGGCTGATCGAGGCGGCTCGGGCCGACAAAGAAAACATTGTGCTCGTGGTTCGTGAGGGCATGGCCCCTCTGCCGAAGTTCCCTGGGGTTGAGACTTTAACTTTCAACGATCAGTTGATCAGTAGCAGCGAGCTCTTCACGGAAGTCACTAAAAGGTTGAAACGAAAACAACTGGTCATTCTGCACGGTTGGACGCGAGAGACGACTCATTTAGTGGCCGATAGCCTTTCGCAAAGATTAGATCCGGTGATTCACCAACCCCTTTTGGCCATTTCCACCATGCGGCTTGCGGTCGACCAAGCCGAGGTCGATGATCTGCAGCCGCAGTGTTTAGATGCTTCGCCAGGAGCCAATGAGTATCAGAAGCTTTTGTGTGCGAGTTTCAAAGTGGCCCGCAAATTCTTAAAAAAGCACCTGGATCCCGAAAAAATCTGGGGTGTAATGGAGCGCCACGGACTCAAAGAGTACCTAGTGTTCGTCCATCAGCCGAGCTAATCGGCGCCGACAAGATCGTGCGCCATGGGCTTTCGGGGTGAGCGAAAATAGGTTCTGGGCGACACACTCAGCATATCTTCCAGTTTAGCCATGTAGATGCACGCGAAGCGATCCACCTGATGGGCGAAGTAGCTCTCTTCGATACCTGTTCGCATAACTTCACCCCAATAGGGGTTGAAGAGCTGTTGCTGCTGTTTAATAAGGGGAGAGATCGATTTGTCGATTTCTCCAATCTTGTTCAGCAGGCCTTTGATCTTTTCTTCATGCTGCGTGGTCTTGTTTTCGATCTGTTCGGAGATCAAATCGTCCAACTGGTGCTCAAGAGGCAGTTTTTGTTCCATCAGGGCATTGATTTTGTCCAAAATGGGATGCGCTTCATGCTCCTTAGCAATCTCATCCGCGATTTCTTCCACCACCAGGGCCGTTCGCCAAGAGCAGTCTTTTTTCAATCGAAGGATGTCGCCGTAGATATGGTCACCGATGTAGAGAATTTCATCGGGAGCGACTTTTAGATCGTTGGTGAATAGGTTGGCTGATCCGCCCTGATAAATTCCGGGTTCCAGTTTGGAATCCAAATTCGACATCAAGCCCGTATTGGGGTCGATCCGTAAAAATCTTTGTGTGTCGACAAAAAAGCGCGGTTTGGAGGCCGAGGTGATCACGTAATCAAAAAGCCCCATCCAGTCCTTACAGTCTTTAACGAAAGGATTAATGGTGTAATCGAGCAAAAGTTTCGTGTAGGAAAAATCAGAATTTGTGGCGAGGAAGATTTTCTTCCCGTGTTTCTTAAAGCGCTCAAGACCCGCGACAACGCCGGGATCTTTAATGATAAAGTTGCCAAGGTTCTTGCGTACTTCCTCTTTCAGGCTTCCGTCGCGATGGGCCCGATCCAATACCGTGGTCAGGTCATCCGCAATTTCTAAGTAGTCTGGCAGAGTGTTCTTGGCACTCTTATCCTTGAGGTCCACCAGCTGCATAAAAAGAGCGGCAAAGGCGATCGAAAAAGAAGTGTCGATAGCCAGGTAGTTTGGGTCACGCAGGTCGATGTACACACTTTTGTAGAGTTTGGTTTGCTCACGGTAGTCGATGGGTTGCAATCCATGAAACGAAACCCGAATAGCGGAGTATCGACTCAGCTTTAAGACATTCCCCTTCACTTTGTCGATCACCAGTCCCCGAATGGCGCGATCGTAAGAGAATTTGAAATTCATTATATCTTCGGGGTACCCCAGGTCTTGAATCAACTTTTCGCACATTTTTCGATGCGCAAGGGCTTCAAAATTTTCACTCTTGTACCGCACCAGCGTGTGGTCCATGTCGAGACCAAGGTAGGCGATGCGCTTCAAGTTGAGGGTGCGGTTGACGTACACTTTTCCCATTAATCGTCCGATCGGCCCTCGACCTCGAGATTGAGTTCATTCCAGCGGATCATGCCGCCCTTCATGTTATAAACGTACTTGAAGCCCTGCTCAAAAGCGAAGGCTGTGGCCCGACCTGAGCGCGCACCGCTTCGGCAAACGAAAACGACTGTTTTGTCTTTGGGCAGCTCTT
>JBFWON010000003.1:0-83161 GCA_050250515.1 Bdellovibrionales bacterium
GCGTCGGTTTCTTCGGTCAGCCCAATGGCCGCTCGGTGCCGTGTCCCCAGGTTGCGATCTTAAGCGGAATTTTTGCTTAACGGCAAAAAACAGCCCGCCGAAACCACCCGCCCGGCCCGGATCAACACCGCACCATCATGCAACGGGGACGACGGATGAAAAATAGATTGGATCAGCTCTGAAGACACTTCGGCATTGATGGGCGTGCCCTCCTCAATAAAATAGTCCAATGAGATTTCACGCTCCAACACCAACAGCGCGCCAAAACCCCGTTGTGCACAAGCGACCATCCCTTTAGCCAACTCCTCAATCATTTGGGTTTCTTCTACCGCCCGCTGACCCGACATAAAAGGATTGCTGCCGATTTGGGCCAAGGCCCGTCGAATCTCGCCCTGGAACAAGATCACCACGATGACGAAGAGGTTAGAGAAGAATTTCTCTAAGATGTAATTGAACGTAATCAGTTCAAACCAAATGGACAGCATATAGGCGATGGCAAGGATGCCAAGGCCTGAGAGAATCTGAACCGCACCGGATTTTTTGATAAGGAGCAAGACGCGATAAACAACAAGCCAAACCAGGAACAGATCGACCAAATCCAATGGACGAAGCTGTGTGATCAGACCAATCCAGTTATACCACATGCTGCTGATCATAAGTTCTGACCGTTTTTATTTCCTTAGGCGGTTACTGGTCCTGTTTGACCCACGGGGTCCGTTCCCGAGGCCTTTTTGCGCACTTCCTTCTCGGCCTTCTCTTGCGAGTCGGCCACCTGCTTACGCTCGCGCTCCACTTGTTCCTTCTTGCTCTCACGAAGCTTTTTTACTTCTTCGATGGTTCCGCCTTGAACCAGCAAATTCACCTCATCAGAATCAATGGTCTCATATTCCAAGAGGGCGCTGGCCATATTATGCAGAGCCTGCATGTTGTCGGTGAGAATGCGAAGAGCCGTCGTATGCCCGTCTTTCACCAATCGAAAAACTTCCACGTCGATCTCTTGCGCTTTCGCTTCCGAATAATCTCGGCTTTGCGCGGACTGCATTCCTAGGAATACGGGGCCTTCTCGCTTTTCGTAAGCCAAGGGGCCAAGCTTATCGCTCATTCCCCATTCGCAGACCATACGACGGGCGAGTTCCGTCGCCCGTTCAATATCGTTGCCGGCTCCGGTAGTGAAATCCTTGAACACCAATTCTTCCGCGGCTCGACCACCGAAGAGGAAGGAAATCATATTCGTTGCCTTGCTGCGAGAGAGATTCAACTGATCTTCTTCGGGCAAGGTTTGAGTCAAGCCCAACGCCATTCCGCGCGGGATGATTGTCACCTTATGAATGGGATCCAAACTTGGAAGTGAACGACCCACAATCGCATGGCCGGCCTCATGGTAGGCTGTGATGCGCTTGTCCTTTTCACTAATCACCATGGATTTTCGCTCAGAGCCCATAATGACTTTGTCTTTGGCCTTTTCAAAGTCTTCCATCTCAAGACGGGTCTTATTATCACGGGCCGCCTGAAGAGCCGCTTCGTTCGTTAGGTTTTCCAAATCCGCACCAGAAAAGCCTGGTGTTCCGCGGGCGATCTTTTCCAGATCCACGTCCGAGGCCAACGGAGTTTTGCGCGTATGAACTTTCAATATCTCTTCGCGGCCTTTTAAGTCCGGCTTATTCACTACGACTCGACGGTCAAATCGACCGGGACGCAAAAGAGCGGGATCCAAAACGTCGGGGCGATTGGTCGCCGCGATCAAAATCACACCATCATTGGATTCAAAACCGTCCATTTCGACAAGCAATTGATTCAAAGTTTGCTCGCGCTCATCATGACCACCGCCCATTCCGGCTCCACGGTGGCGACCAACGGCATCGATTTCGTCAATAAAGATCAGACAAGGGGCGTTCTTCTTACCTTGTTCGAAGAGATCGCGCACGCGGCTCGCGCCCACGCCGACAAACATCTCGACAAAGTCGGATCCCGAAATCGTGAAAAACGGAACATTGGCCTCACCGGCTACGGCCCGAGCCAACAAAGTTTTACCTGTACCCGGGTGACCCACCAGTAAAACGCCCTTTGGAATACGTCCGCCGAGCTTAGTGAACTTTTTAGGATCTTTTAAGAAATCCACGATCTCCCGAAGTTCCTGCTTCGCTTCTTCAACACCCGCCACATCTTTGAATGTGACTCGGTTCTTGTTTTCTGTCAGAAGACGGGCGCGACTCTTACCAAAGGCCATGGCTTTGCCACCACCGACTTGTATTTGTCGCATAAAGAACATGAACATCGCGACGATGATAATTAAAGGCAGCCAGTTCAGAAGCACACTGGCCATAAAGGAATTATCCGAACTCACGTAGTTCGGCGTGATCCCTTTGTCGCGCAGAAGCTGAAAGCCGAGGTCATCCGTGTTTCCGCGAACTTTAAAGTGTTTACCACCGTAAATTTTCTGGCCGCCCTCATTAAGTTGGCCTTCGATTTCTTTCGTTGTGGTGTCGAAAACAACGGATTCCTTCGAAATATGGTCATTTTCGATCGCCTGAAGAAATTTAGAATAAGTGAAATCTCGGACGATCTGGTTGGCTTGGCGCTCATACATCTGGAAGAACAAAATCGCCAACACAATCAGAAGTGCCCAGAGGGTCATTGTCTTAGAAGGAGATCGCATTCACTGCCTTTCTGAAGGGCCTATGCCCAGTGTCTTTCAACATTATCACGAGGACTCTTTCGACTCAAACTCGACTCGCCCAAATAAAGTCTTCGTTCGCTTGAATTGACAGACCCAAAACCTGAAACTCGACCGCTTTTTGTCGAGTCTCGAGACGCTTCAGAATCTCTTGCACGTGAGAGCGAGTATAACCGCTTAGACCAAGCGCGCGTAGAAATCGAGCGACGATTCTTTGACGAGAGAGAGTGTCATTCTGCATGAGCTCAGTGCGTCGCAAACTCAGGCACGGTCCCATTTCGAGAGGAGAATGCTCGTCGGCCATTACAGCCAGAGAACGAGCTAGTGCCTTGCTGGCACCTGGGCTTCTATTCTCAAGCTCTGGCAACCAATTCAGTCGAACCCAGTTGCGCAGGGCCATCTCCTCTCGAGAATTGCTCGGATCGTGAACCCATTTTAATCTTCGACTCTCGGCATACTCCACAATCTCTCTCTTCGAAATCTCCAGAAAAGGCCGAATCACGTGCCCGGCTTGATAGCGCATCGCCATCAGGCCCTGTCGCCCAGTTCCACGTAGGAGTCGAAGAACTCGAGTCTCAAGAAGATCATCTTGATGATGGGCCGTGAGTAGGCGATCGGCTTGAACCTGTTGAGACATCATCCAGCCTTTGAAGGCCTTTTGCCGTTCCTGTCGAAACTCGTCTTCCGAGTGAAGCGGAGTCGAAACTTCGGCAAAGAGAAATGGGACCCGATGTTGGGCGCACCACTGCTCCACCCACTTTCGACTCTTCGAGCGAAAACGCTCCACTCGAGTCGAGGTCGATGGACCGTGATGGACATGGCCGACCACGAGTCTCACTTTGAGATGTCGTTGCCAGCGCCATAGGATCTCGACCATAGCCATGGAATCCACCCCACCGGACACAGCCAAAAGCCAGGTCTCACTAGAAAAACCTAGTGATTTAAGCTGTTTAACTACTTTGTGTTCCAAGCTGAGTGGGTTGGCCATCATATTGATGTCTAATACAGGTGCGTTGCCAGGTAATTTGGCACTGCGTTATGGCTGTCAAAAACATGACACTTTCAGTCTCATTTCGGTCCCCATGGCCGGACTTAAGTATGTGAAATGACTTATGTCCTCTCAAGTTAGGACTGGCCCTTCTTTTGCTACTTAGAGACCCTAAGGAGGCCAAGTGCAAGGAATGAGTCTTAAGTTAGCCAAAATTTTCATCATGATCACCATCTTTATGGCAGGGCCAGTCTTTGCTCAAACCGAGCGCGAAGTGAAGTCGGACACGCTTAAATATCTGCAAGATCTTCGCGCTCAGAATGTTCGCCGCCTCCAGGAAATCGACAAGACTCTCAGTGAGAAAATCGAAGACCCGAAACCGGCCCAACTCGACGCTGAGGTGACCGTTTTGCGATCGGCTAAGAACGAACATTTGCTCCGCCAGGAGTTTTTGAATCGCATGATTTTCCAAGTCGACACCAAATTTGGTGGCGGTGACTTAAAGGGTTTCTTTGAGCGCGCCTTAACCGATATGGCCAAAGTCGATGCTCTCTCTACCGCCAAAGACACCGGACTGTGGAAGTTCTTAAAGTACGCAGCCGACGCTATGCGCACTCTGCCTGAGCAAAAAGAGAACATCCTTTCGTTTTTGGAAGGATACATGAATCGATCCATCACCAATCCGATTCGCCCCGAGGACTTTCTCTCGACGCGAAACTACACCAACGGTACCAAGAGCGAAGCTGCCCAGCCGATCAGTCGCGAAGAAGTCGGCGCCATTGCCGATCGACGCTTGCGCGAGCAAACACCTGAGGGCTATGAGTCCGGCGTCACACCGAACCCCGCGGTTCCTGTCGACACACAAAACTAATCTTTGATTTTGACTTCGGTCTGCAATGCCAGAGTCGGCTCGGATTCAGATCGATCCGACTTTTTGACCACTTCGATTTCGGCCTGAATGCGAAACTTGTGCTCCTCCACGAAACGGGAGGCTTCCTTCACAAAATCGATTTTCGACAGCAGCTTTATGGTCTCATTGCCGACGCGGTTTAAGAGGTCTTCCTTCGAGCGATTGGCACTCTGAAGAATGGAGGTCAGCACCTCTTTCGGAAGATTCAGACCGCTGAGAGCACTGCGCACAGATTCTTCGGTCATAAAGGCCGCACCGAGTCCGACGCTCATCACTTTACGTAAGACCTCACCCCATTTGGGTAAATTGTCTTCCAGCTCGTCCCGATCGGCTTTGGAGGATTTCTTATCCATATTTGGCCTTAATTCTGTCGTGATAAGCCTTCATCATGTTGGGCAGGTTCACATTAACAAGGGCTTTCGCCACCGGGCCTGGAACGAACACTTTGAAGGTCGCATCCACTGAGTATTTCGCTTGGGTCTGGCCACCCAAATCGGCCAACTCCCAAGAGCCCACCGAAGATTTAAAAATGTCGCCCGAATCGAGCACCCAGGAGATCTTGCGACCGGGCTCCTCCTTGATTCTGAGTCGATAGGTAAATGTCTTGATCACAGAAACTTGAAATTCCACTAATTTCTGATTGCCCGTTTTTTCAACAACGCGACAGGTTTTCACCTCGCTCAAAAATTCGGGATATTTCTCATAATCCGAGACGATGGAGTAAAACTGCTCAGTCGAGCACGGAAATACTTCGGTAGTAGATGCGGCAGCCATAGAGGTCGAGCTTAGCCGCTCTCTTACTTCTTGGTCAACGTACAGGCTCGTAAGGATTCCATAATTCGATCCATTTCGACCGCCAGCAAAGAAGAATTATCCGAAATCATGCTGTTCACCATGCCGATCTGCCCCGCTCCATTAGAGAGCGGATCGAAAAGGCCCACGGGAAGCGGTTCTGCCGTGCCCTCATAGGGCTGCAACACTGAATACCATTCCTGCATGCGATTTTCGACCTCGGTGAAGAACGTCCCGACGCTCGCTTCGTGTTCGCGCTCCATCGAATTGTACTGTTGCAACGCGGCTGGGATCTGATCACAGTCAAGGAGCGGGGCCGAAGTATCGATCGGCAACGAATTGATACGCCCCTCTTGGATCGTCCCAAGTTCCAAGGCCTGAGTGTTGGGGTTCAGCGCCCCAATGGCCATCAGTGCGAGAAAACCAAATGTAAATCTCATCTTGATACTCCCCTCGGGCAAAGACTACTTGTGACCTCAAAAGAAAGTCAAAAGCCCGCTAGTAATGCAGTGACTCAAATCGGATCACAACCATTCCAAAAATGTCACTCCGTTCGCACCTTGAACCCAGGTAGGCTTAAAGTATGAAGACCTTTCTTTACATCTTTTGCGTTAGCCTCCTCCTGGTGAATTGTGCGCCCGCTCACAAAGCGAGTTCGCAAGCGGAGGCCTCTTCGACCAGCCTTGTCGGCGACGCCGTGGCTGGGGCCACTAAGTACGAGCAAAACTGCTCTCTCTGTCATGGGGCTTTAGCGAGTTCCACACGGAGAGGAGTCACGGCCGTGCAAACTCACACAGCCATGTCCAACGAGCCGCAAATGATGTTTCTCAAGGACTATCTGACCGAGCAAGACATCGCCGACATCGTGGCCGCGCTGGCTTTTTGAGATAGAAATCGTTACTCAATTGTCCCATAATTTTGGTGTGAAGAACTCCATCAAAATATTCTTTGTGAGCCTAATTTCATGTCTTTTTATTCCCCAGGCTTGGTCCCAAGGCCGACCGGTGGAATCGGTTCCCAATCCGCGACCGCAAAACCGATGGATCGTCGACGAGCCCAAAATTTTGACGGACCTCCAGCGAGCCGATTTAGAAAGCCGGCTCAATCGCTTGGAGGGCGTTTCTTCCGTCGAATTCAGTGTCGTGATTTTAGGTACGATTGACCAGGCGTCACCTAAGGATTTTGCCGTGCGACTCTTTAATCATTGGGGGGTTGGCAAAAAGCCAAAGGACAACGGCCTCTTGCTGTTGGTGGTGATGGACCAACGGAGAATGGAATTTGAAACAGGGTATGGCCTAGAGGGTGTACTACCGGATGCGCGACTGAGTCAGGTTCTTCACCAACATATTGTCCCGCAATTCAAGGCCGGGCATCCCGGAGCTGGGATTCAAAATGGGGTAAATGCCATTGTTCAGATCTTGGAGAAACCCAAAGTTTTGGACGAGGTCACGGTCTCGACATCGGACTCATCAAGGCTGGGGCGGCTCTTCGAGTGGGGCGGAGCCCTGCCTTTTATGGCCGCCGGACCTGTGCTGGTCCTTGGGGTTTTATTCCGGATGCTCTGGCTGCTGCTGGCTCGCCGAGACCCCTACTGGGCCTACAACCGCCTATCACCCTACTTCGTGTTTCTGGCGGGACTGGGGATACTTCTTTCCACGCTGCCCGCGATGTTTCTGGTTCAATTGCCTGTCTATATTGTTTTAGGCCTCGCTTTTTTTCTGATTGGATTGTTGGCTTGGGGCCTTCATCAGGCTCGGTATTTTCTGCGGTATCGGCAACGGCATTGCTCGGACTGCGACCTTCCGATGTTCTTACTGAGCGAAGAGCGAGAGGATGAGCAGCTCAATAAAAAGCAGATCTTTGAAGAAAACATTCAATCCCGTGACTACGATGTTTGGGTCTGCAAGTCCTGTAAGACCCCACGGATAGATGCCTACGATGGCAAAATGGCGTCGCGATTTTCCGATTGTATGAAGTGCGGAACAAAGGCGAACAAATTGATTTCCGACGTGACCGTGGTCCCGGCGACCACATTGTCTTCCGGCTCAGGCAAAATCACGCGAGAGTGCTTGGCCTGTCGCCATCGCATGGTTAAGACCTATGTGATTCCGCAAATTTCCACAAGTTCCGACTCGTCGTCGGGCTCGAGCGATTCGGGTGGCTCTTCATTCGGGGGCGGAAGCTCCGGCGGCGGCGGGGCCGGCGCCAGTTGGTAATCCTAAATTGTAAATAGAAAACATATCAAAATCGGTGACAAATCTTGGCTCTCTCGCCGTATCTGGTCACTTGGATTTGCCCCTAAGCCTGCGAAATCGCAGCTGAGCACCTTAAGTCGCGGTCACTGGATTGCATATTTCGGCGCCGAGGGGTCCGTCCCCTTTAAGCAATGGAAGGGTTTGAGGTATGTCACGTTTGTTGGTAGTCGCATTGTCGACTCTTGCCGTAACCGCAGTTGGTTGTCAGAAGACCAAGTTGAAAGGTCAGCCCGCGCCGGCCCCAAGTGCCGCGGCGGCTCCTACACCGACTTATAATTATGATGAGTCCAATGGACGCATCGGTCAGCCGGGCTATCCCCCACCACCGCCGGTGAATCAACCACCGCCAGTGCAGGGTCCCCCGGTTGTAGTAGGTCAGGCGCCACCGCCGCCACTTCCTCCGCCGCCGCCCCCACCACCACCGACTTACAATCCTCCGCCACCTGTTCAGACTTATCCGCCACCGGTGCAGTCGGAGCCGCCGTATACACCACCGCCGCTACCACCGACGCAGCAACTCCCTCCCGGGGAGCCGCCGTATACACCACCGCCACTGCCACCGACGCAGCAACTCCCTCCCGGGGAGCCGCCGTATACACCGCCGCCACTGCCACCGACGCAGCAACTCCCTCCCGGGGAGCCGCCGTATACACCGCCGCCCGTTGAGCAGCCGCCAGTTAAACAACCGCCTGCGGTGCCGCCTCCTGGACAACCTCCAGCGGTCGACATTCCTCCACAGCCTGTGACACCTCCTCCGGTTCACACGGAGCCACCGCTGCCCGTGCCCAATCCGAAGCGTCCCGCGCAGCCGCCCGTCGTGGACACGACGCCTGAGGTTCCTCCACCGCTTCCGATCCCGAATCCGAAGCGTCCGCCTGTGGTCGACAATCCGCCGATCGCCAAGCCTAAGCCTTGCGTGGATTGCGGAACGCAAATCGATAAGCCTGAGCCTCCAAAGATAGAAGAAGATTGTCGCGTGATGAAAACCTGTGAGCCCCCTCAGCCTGTAAAAGGCCAGTGTGTGGACACATTGAAAGTGAAGAAAGAGCGCAAAGAGCTCGACATTCTCTTTGTCGTCGACACTTCGGCCTCACTCCGCCGCGGCGGAACAGGAAGCATCGAAGACGGTGAGTTGGTGAAGATCGCCGAGAATATGGTCTACTTTGTACGCAAATTGGATCCGCAAACGGATTACCAGATTGCCTTCCTGCTCGGCCATGGAATCAACAGCAGCCGCTACCACGGTCGACTCTTCACCTCGGGTGAAGATGACCCGGCCATTATTCGATACAAAGACCTTGCTCGTGGTGGTCGCTCGCAAGCCGCTATTGAGAAGCGCTTAACCGCTATGCTTCGCAAGAAGATGCTGCGCGTACCGAACGAGAGTGGTGGCGCCCAGGGTGAAGCCCTCCTCCACAGTCTTTACAGTGCCACGGCTCGCCTGGGCACTCTTAAGAAGTTCGTTCGCGAGGACGCCGCTTTGTCTGTTATCTTTGTGACCGACGAACAAGACGTCTGCTTTGACTACGATTCGAAGGTCGATGAATTCGGTCAGCCCGCCTATAAGCCGACATTGAAAACCAAGGTCGGAAAGGGCGGTGCGAAAGAGATGATCGTCGATCCGTATGAAACGGCTTACTTCAATCAATATTGTAAGCATGCGGTTCATAAGACCAAGTCGGATCAAGGTCGGCCCTTGACTGAAGGAATCGTTGCCGATGCCCTAGAGCGTTTGAAGAACTCTGATTCTTCAAAAGGATCGGATCGCAGTAAGGTGATCTTGAATGGAATCATCTACACCCAAGATGTTCCCGAGGATCTCCGCGGCCGCGTTGAAGACGAGAACGAATGGGGCCACGGTATTTGGGAATTGATCCTAAACACCGGCGGTAAGATGGCTGATTTGACTGATATTGTACGCAATCAAGCTCAGTTTAAAGACAAGCTCGAAGAGCTCGGTCAGTACAATGACTTCCGCTTGCGCTATAAGCATGTGTTCAATTGTAACCTCAGCAAGGATTTCCATCCGGAATCCATCAACTTCACGTCGATGACGATGAAGGTGATCAGTGGCTCAGGTGAACACCTCGGGACCTTTGCGGCCCAGTGTTCGTCACGCGCCAATTGCCCAGCGGAGTTCAATGGACCTCTGCAAGTGTACGACAAAGCCGCCACACACGGCGGAATCGTCGAGTACAAAGAGGTTCGTGTAGCAGAAGACTTGATGACCAAAATGGTTGAAGACTATCGCAAGAAGACTGGAAAAGACGTTGAAGGCGGTCAGGTTGTGATTGAGTTTATGACTCGCTCGGATCGCAACCCGCGAACCGGTGCCGCTTGGAGAAAAGAAGATATGGTTCCGGTGCAAACCAAGCCATCTCCACTTCTTGGACCAGACACGGATATGCCTCCGGCGAGTATCGCCCAACCGCCCGCAGCTGGGCCGAGCGCCGCCCCTAAGGCCGGCGCTCCGCCCGCCGATCAGCCGTCGACTCCAGATATGAATGCCTGGGATTATCTGTAATGGTGCCTGCTAACTTTCCTCCGACCGCCGCGTTAGACGCGGCGGAGGATGAAGGAAAGGTTATGACACGCCGACGGCCCAAAAAGTAGTCCGAACCTTTTTAGCGACGGACCTTAAATTCTACCCGACGGTTCATCGCGCGACCTTGGAAGTTTCCATTGTCGGCAATCGGACGAGACTCTCCGTAACCAATGGCCTTGACCTTCGTCGAGGGCAATCCCAGGCGAACCAACGTCTTACGTACAGTTTCGGCCCGGCGCTGACTCAACTTTTCGTTGTAGGCCGAGCTGCCAATCGAATCTGTATGCCCCTCAATTTCAAGTGAGCTAAATCCAGGGGGCCTTTGCAGGTAGTTAACTAAGCTCTTCAGACTCAGCTCGGCCTCCGGCTGCAGCTGATCCGAATTGAACTCGAATAGCACGTCGCGAGCCACGAACGCCTCGTTCACATTTGGATCACCGGCAAATGGATCACCGGTATCCAAGTCTTCCATAGATTTGAGCGTCTGGTCTTTCACGCGAACAATAACGTTGCGAGGTTTATAAAACAACGGACCTAGCACCCAATTCAAACCCGTATACAAGCGCCAATCGGGCGAGGATGTACCGTGAATGATCTCTGTGCCGCCACCAAAGTGCATGGCGACGGCGCGGGTCACGTCCCATTTCATGCCAAGCAAGAACTCCGCGGACTCATCATTGCGATCCGAAACAAACTGCTTCGAATCCACCGGCATGCTACCAAAAACTTCGGCGATAATTTTCGTGTTCCAACTGGTGTAGTAGCTCAAAGCCACAGATGCGATGTATTCGTCATCAATTGGTTGTACGGGTACACCTGAAATCTGAGTTCCAGGGTCACGAATGCGATAACCAATGTTGGCACCTGTCGCAAATCGTCCAAACGTCGTATCGCCGGCCAGCTCCAAGTTGTAGGTGGGACCCGCGTTATTTCCAATGAACGGATTGTCTTCAATTTGATTGAAGTTGGCCGACAACACTCCGGCGATACCATGATCGTGATCACCAATAAACCGGTACTTGGTCATCAATCGAACTTCCGTTAGACCATTTTCAGCAAACTCCCCGCGGAAGGTCGAAACATCGCTATCCACCTTTTGACGAAGCAACATAGGAAAGCTAAATCCCGCTTCCCAATTCGGCAACAATCCCAAGGCAAAGTTGAAGTCGGCCGAGAGCAGTGTGTCGCGAAAATTAGTTCGACTTTGGGTCGAGGTATCTTCGTAGTTGGGCAAGCTATTCACTGCGTAGTTAAGGAAGAAACCCAGGTTCAACAAACCCGGATTCAAGACTTCAGAGGAGTGGACGGTCACAAAATCCAAGCCGTCATTCGTAGGATTGAAATTCTGTGTATCAGCCCCCACCACATTGGCCCGGGAAATCGATGAAAGAAAAATAATCCCCAACAGCGACGCAAACCTGATGCAACGAACCATAATGCTCCCCCTAGCTATCTAAGGATAGGGGTGACTTATGTCGTTTTGCAACAGTAAGCTTTTGCATGGAGGTCTTATGATTCGATGGTTTTGCTTCATCAGTCTAATATTATCGTTACATAGCGCCCATGCGGAAGACGGTGCTCACCAAATCAAATTCAGCTATCGGAATGCAGATATTGTCAAAGTCGTCGAGGAGTACGCTAAAGAAAGCCACGAGCGATTTATGGTCGATCCTTCCGTCAAGGGCAAAGTCACCATCATCAATCCGGACCGAATCACTCTTGCCGAAGCTTACAATCAACTCTCGAGTGCCCTCGCCCTCAATAGCGTGGCGATTTCGAAACAAGGAGATATCTTTGTCGTCAGCCCATCGCGCGCCGTTCAAAGAAGTCTGATCGAAGTTGGATCCGAGCTTCCAAGCCTAAAACCAGAGCGCATGTTCACTTGGATTATCCAGCTTAAGTACGCCTCGGCCGATGAAATCAATAAACAGATTCGAACGTTGTCTTCCAAAGATGGCGAACTTGTTCCCTATACTCGCAACAATCAGATTCTCATCACCGATTGGGTCTCCAACCTTCATCGGGTGGCCAAAATTGTGGATCAACTCGACGTTAAGGCGAAGTGAATTTGAAAAAGGCAATTGGACCCATTTTCATTTTCTTCGGAGTGATTCTGGCGGCTTCCTCTACGCCAGCCCTTGCTCAAGCCGGGGCCGGCTATCAGCCCCAGGTGGTACCACCGGCCACAGCCCCGTCGGCCAGCGGACCCAATACCTCTACAAATGGTCCTGCTGCAGGTGGGGCGGGAGGCACCCCAGGATTCGGGAACTCCAATTTACCTGCGGGACTGCCCGACTCGTCCGCCGGCGCGAATGGCAGTCCTTCGCGGATCGACGACTTGCTTAAGCAGTTTGTCGGCCCCAACAATGGCGAATACTTTGATGGACCGACCGGCGCTTCTGGTGAGTATTTTGGCCCTGGCGTGATGGAGGCCTGTGGCACTCCGCCCGCGGCGGTAATGGAACAATTTGAAATGATCAAGAAGTTCAGAGCCGCCTGTGTCTTGGCCCAACGCGGAGACAATCAGAAGATCGCGGTCAACGATTTCTCTTCGAGCAACACAAAGGAAGCCTCCTACATGTACATCATGGACAAAGACGGAAAGTGCCTGGGCAAAACCATGGTCGCTTTTGGCAACGGGGCCGGCGGCGCAAGAGTCGGCTGTGGGGATGCCAACAGCCACCTCACCCCACCGGGCTGTCATCTCACGGCCGTACACAATGGCAGCAACAAATACAATGCCTCCAACAGCTTGAAAATGGTGGGTCTGCAAGGACAAGGAAGCACGGGGCGAGGAATATTAATTCACGCCACGCGTGCCCCTGGTACTTCAAGCACGTGGGGATGTGCGGGCGTGGGGTATGATGCATTCAAAGCGGTGCAACAGACCTTGGGATACGGCGCCCTCGTCTGCAATTTCTTTCAAGCCAATCAGTTGGCCTCTGGATGTGGAAATCGGCGCGGACTCTCTCTTATGGAGAACGCCTGCCAGCTCGATGCCGATAGCCCCTCGATCCCTTCGCAAGCCACCGGCCAAGGTACGCCGGCAGTAAAGTGAGGACTTGATGATACGAATCTTCTTATTCACTGGCTTCATTTGTTTATCCGGACTACTCTCGACGTTCGACTCCATTGCCAGCGCAGCCAATCCAAACAAACCCGTCAAATCGCACCGATCCCCCATTCCCAAAGAGCGGCTAAAAATCAAAAAAGGCGCCGAGATTATCATCGGCAACTACCTCGAAAAGTCGAACACCTACGAAGTCATTATCAGTCGTGAAAGAGCCGTTGGCCCCAATGTCGCCACACCGGACGCGATCAAAAAATCTGTGGGCCTAAGTGAACCCGTCAAAGATTTGCAAAAGTCCTGGGCCCGCAGTCCAGGAACCATTTACGTGTTGAAAAAAGACCTACCCTTGCTCTGGGAAGAAGAAATTTTCAAACGACAAAAGACGCAGAAAAAATAGACGAGCCGGCTCAGTTATTGAGTATCGAGTAGGGCACGTCACTGGTGGATTGAGGATCATTAAGATCACCCACTCCTATCAAACTGAATCGCAAGCTCGAGCCTTCCTGCGCCCAACGAATTTTCATTTCTGCAGCCAGGGGCCTTAAACAATCCGATGTTAGGTCGTATACGGCCTCTCCGTCGGCCGCCAGCTCTGGAGTGCTTCCACAGCTACCACCCCATGAACGCCACATATTGGCACCCTCGTCGCCGATAACATGAACTTTGGCCATGCCAGAGGACAGGGAAACCAATCCACCACTGCTGCTCTCGGCGTACATCTGCGACTGATAGACAATTTCAATTCGAACGCGAGGCTCGGAGCAGTCCGCTTGATTCCATGTGTGGAGATCAATCGTGAGGATAGAAGAGTTGGGCCCAAGTGTGATCTGAATCGTATGCGCGATACGATCCATCATATACAGGGAAGAATTAGAGATCGGAGAAAAACAAGCCGATTTCCAAACCCCATTCACTGAAATCGAATAACTCGAGTCACTTTGTACCGGGGGACCATCTTTCACGGCTGTTGAAGGGGCAAAAATCTGTGCGCAGTTTTGAAAGGTGCCCATCAATACCAACAAAGCAACCACAATCAGAAATCGCTGTCTCACAATAACCCCCACGGAAGAACAATCTAGGATTTGCAAAACCCTGGCCCGACTGGTGAGCTCGTCCTCAAAAATACTACGACTGCCGGAGAGTTCAGTGGATAGAGTTCAGGCGGTGCCAAATATTTGGCCTGTCTCAGAAATAGACAACCTCATTCAACGGTGACATGCTTGTGCGATGAGAATTTGTTCTTTTCCTCTTTGGGTCGCCGTAAGTCTCGCAGTAGTCTCAATTCACGCCCCTGCTGAAATTGCTTTTGTCGACGGACAATGTCGGGATTCCGAAACTGGAAAACCAGCCTGGCATGAACATCTATTGGCGCCCTGTAGTGACTTGGAGAAGAAAACTCTTATCAATCAGGATTTCAACAAACTCGACCTGACGGGTTCCCGCGCAAATCAGGCCAACCTCAGCCGATCTCGACTGACGAGCACCCGATTTCTTATGATGTCCTGGCCAGATGGTCACTTTGATCAGGGCGTGTGTCACGATTCAAAATTTTCCCACGCGGATATGCGCGGCTTGAAAGCCAAGGACAGTCAGTGGACCGATTGCCAATTGGACCACGTCGACTTACGAGGAAGTCGTTTTTATCAAGCCCAGATGACGGGAGGTTCTCTCAGTGGGGCCCGGCTTGCTTACTCGGCCTTGATTCTTTCGACTTTTCGAGATGTGGATCTGCGCGGCACGGACTTCACCGACGCTTTGGTGAGTATGAACACGTGGCAGGGCTGCGTGTTCGACAACACGACCCAACTGCCATTTTCCGAAGCTAAGGCTCTGGAACTCGGAATGCGTAAGGTGACCAACTGATGCGTGACTATCTAAAAGATCGGTGGGCGGAAATCTCCCGCTCTCCGGCTCTGCAAATTTACGGCGCAGCCCTGACCGTGCTTCATCTCTTAACCACCTTCTACTGGTGGAAAAAATGGCCCATTCGAATGGCAGATGCTGACGGAGCCATCTGCTTCCCCTATTTTTCAACCTGTCACCTCGTGCACGGAGGTACAGAGGCACTTTATCAAAATGTTCTCATCCTTTATGGTGTCTTTAGCTTACTGATCCTGGGTTTCTGGATAGCCAAGAAATGGCGAGAAGCTTGGCTCGGACTATTACTAATCACTGTTTTGAAGTTCGCCCTGATGAGCTTGGACTATCGCTTTATGGGGAATTTTCACTACATCTCTTACTGGGTGATCTCCGCTTTTCTATTTCTACCCCACGCACAAAAATTCATCCCGCTTCTTTTGTGTGCCATCTATTTTTCGTCCGGGCTCTTAAAAATCAATGCCGAGTGGTTGACCGGTGCGGCCATTTCCGTCGAGCTTCCACTGCCCCCCTTGGTTAACCAAATTCTATTGTTCTTAACTGTGGTCCTCCAGCTCGTCGGCGTTTGGGGAATTCTTTTTAGAAAACCCAGCTTTTTTTGGCCGGCCTATTTGGGCCTTATCGCTTTTCACGCTTTTTCTTTTTGGATTGTAGGCTTCTTTTTTCCTGCGGTGATGTTTGTGATTTTGCTCTTACCACTGCTCAATCGACGATACCCGCCGAGAGGCGGCCTGAAAATCAGCCACTCCATTTTTTTGGGCCTCTACGGGTTTTTTCAACTCATTCCCCACCTGGCGAGTGGGGATTCGGCCCTCACGGGTGAGGGACGCACCTTCTCGCTAAATCTTTTTGACTCTCATACCAGTTGCCAGTCCTTTGCCCACATTCGAACGAAAGGCCGGATAGCACAAGTTTCCTTTGAAACAGAGACTTTTGCCGCCCGAATCCATTGCGACCCACTTGTGTATTTTTGGACGATCCAACGCATCTGCCGCGAAATGAAAGACGAGTCGGACTTTGTCAATGTCGACTGGTACATGCTTAGCCGAAGAGCCACGGACCACGCCTACTCCCGGATCGTGGAAGCGAGGGATTTTTGCACGAATGAACACCACTACTCGATTTGGCCCCTCAATTCTTTCGTTATAAAGCAGAGCCAAGAAGAGGTCGATCGCGCGGCCATGAAGGAGCGCGTGCAAACACGGTCCGTGCCCAAAATAGCGAATTCCACCAAGCTCTCTCCCCCCGTCACTTCCAATTATCGAGGCGATGCTCAAAGAAGCGGGCGCCATCCGTGGAGTTCCCATTTTCAAAATCGTCCCCGCGAAATTTGGCGTCACCCTATCGGCAATGTAGGTATTCATGGGGCCAGCAAGGCCAGCCCGGCTGTGGACAACACCGGTGTCTACGTGGGCTCGGACTCGGGCTGGTTTTCAGCCTTTGATCTAAAAGGAAACTTGCGCTGGCAGTTTTTTGCCAGCGACGCGGACCAGGGAATTCATGGGACGGCCTCTCTCGATGACGAAGCCGTTTATTTTGGCGCCTATAATGGGTTTATATACAAACTAGACAAAGAGGATGGACACCTGATTTGGACAAACCCTCTTGGAAATTCCATCGGGGCCTCTCCCTTTCTCACGCAAGATGACCTTTACATCTCAGTTGAGACCTTTGACCCCAACGGGTTTTTGGCTAAATTGAATCGGGCCACCGGCGAACTGCGCTGGGTGACTAAGGACTTAGGCAACCATTCGCACTCTTCGCCCGCCTTTTCGATCGATCAGGGTTCGGTGATTATCGGGGACAACACGTCCCGCTTACGCTCGTTTTCGACTCTCAACGGCGCCTTGCAATGGGAAGTCGAAGCCAAAGGCGAGATCAAATCCACTCCCACAGTTGATCGCAACGATCTTTATTTCACCAGCTGGGACAAAGGGCTTTACAAGATAAAGGCCGACACCGGATTGGTGCTTTGGCGATTCGAAATGGACGAAAAATCGCAAAGTAGCCCCACCGTTTGGCCCGAACACAATTTGGTGGTGGCGGCCACCAATAGCGGCACTGTTTTTGGCGTGAACCTAAAAACCGGTCGACTGAAGTGGAAAATTCCAGGCTCAGGTCAGCCAAACAAATCCAGCGCGCTTTTATTGGCTGATGGTCGCGACGGCCTCTTTCTGATCGCCTGCGGAAAGAACCATCTATGCGCCATCAATTATCAAGGTGAAGTTCTTTATCAAATCCCGCTTAAGGGCAGCTTAACAGGCGTCCCGGTCGTCCATGGAAAGCGACTTTACCTTTCCGAAAACGATCCTGGCTTTTTGATGGCCTTTGAGTGGTAAGGTTTCCGCAACTTTCCCTATCCCTACGGGCAGATAGAACGCCAGCGATCTTTAAACTCAGAACTCTGCAGAAACCCTTCTTCAATTGTTGAGGGAGACACACCCTTGGCTAGGTCGTTCAGCCAATAGTTCAGGCCCGCTTCATCGGGATCTCTGGCGAGAAGACCCTGATAAATTCGAGTTAGATATATTTGGCGTGAAATACTCGAGTTCGTGCCGGCCGCAGTTTTAATGGAAGAAAATTCCGCACTGTTCAGAAATGTCTTTGCGATCACGTAACAGCGGGCGCCGCCTGCATAGGCTTGACGCCAATAGGTCAGCCCGGCATCATCGGGCTCATGCAAAAACAAACCGCGATAGAGATTGAATAAAAACTCATCGACGGGACTCCCAATGACCACGGGATTGTTGACGATCGGGCTAGGGCGAAACTGCTCTGCAAGAGACTCAATTGATCCCTCGCCTGCAACCAGGAGCCGTAAAACTTCATACATGGACGAATCAAGATCTACAGCCCCGACTCCAACCAACGCCTGCCGAACGCGATCTTTCAAACGAGGCAGACGCGCAGGGTCTCGCAGGAGATCCACACCATCAAATTGTAGGAGGTAGTTGTACAGCATGTCCTTCGGCGAGCCATCGGTGCGGAACATTCCGTACGTGAAGGGATCGTTCGCCATATCCATCAGTTCCCAACTCATTCTAACTGGCATCAGCGCTTTCAGTCTCGGATCGGAAAAGAACTTGGACAAAAACTGGGATTGAGCTTGACCAGAAACCACCGTATTGCCACACGCATTTTGCCTATGACACCCGGCTGACAAAGTCGTCACGCCAAATTCGCCTAGAATGATTTGATTCTTGTAAACCTCTGGCAAAAAGTCATTGATTCGGCTCGCAAAGTCCACCACATGATTAATGTAATCGTCGACAAAACCTGGGTCATCGATCCTACCCGTGTTGTTGTAGTAATAGTGAAGATTGGCCATCGCCAATCCGCCTGAACTATAGAAGCTTCGAAAGTATTCTAGATTCCCAGTCGCTCCCGATGGCATGGTGACGACAATCGGCAAACCCAGTCGATTCATCACGTGCTGAATACCTCCCGATAGAGCCGCGGCCCTCTGACCCAAGCGAGTGTCACCGAGCCTGCAGGACGGTCCCGTCGGCAAGGAATCGAGTTCATTGAATGGATCAATCATCACATGTTGGCGAATCCAGTTGCGATCCATGGCAGGATCATTCCACAGCGTATTAAGCATCAGGCCGTAAGACTCCGACATATTGTTCTTTAGGACCTCAAACACATCGTCGCCTTCTGGCAGAAAACAAACTCGGTCAGCCTCGGCGTTTCCTTTGTACCCGACGCGCCCTAGAGCCTCGAGTTCCGGATTCATCCACGTGGGCATCGGCGAGCCCATCGACAACATGATCGTGGCATTTTGCTTTTGATAAAGGCGCATAATGGTGAGCAATTCCTCTTTGTATCCGAGCACTCCTCTCTTTGGGAAGAATCGGCTCGTCTCAAAGATCTCGCGATAGTGAAGAAGCGAGGTACCCGTCGTCCCACTGAGAACATCCTTTATATCCTCCAAGGACATAGGCAACGGATGTCGGGGGCATGTGGCGCACACACCGTATTTTCCATTGAGGTAGCTGGATAGAAGCATGGTATTGGTGCCGGCGCCGGAGGCACCATCGGGCCGATATATTCCCGTAGGAATACTGCCATTAGCCGCTGTGACTGAAGATAAGTTGAACGTGGAAGAACCTGTGGCCTGGAGACCTTTGACCGTCTTCGACGAAAAAGGAGAGCACGCCGCAACAATGAGAATCTGGAAAAAAATAATGCCTAGTTTTTTTGCCCCTGCCACATTTTCAGATTAGGGCAGCCTATACTCGGGCGACACTGACATTTTTGAGCCGTTCCAAATTGAGACAGTAATTATGGGGCTAGCTCTTTTTAAATAAAGCTTGGGCGGCCTTTAGCAAATCCTCTTTACTCTTGCCGCCGCCGCCCGAGCCAGAACCCGCTTGAAAAAAATCGCAGTGATTGTAGCGATCTTTCTCGCGCACCACTTCGGCCTGGGTTTCACGGCATTCGTTATAGGCCTTCGGATCGTAGAATTGGCAATTGCGGCAAACATGCACGTCATAACGACACTTGGGGCACTCTTCTCGAAGACCGATCCGCTCTTTGAAGACCAGTTTTTCTCCGCAATGAAAACACGAGAGCTCAATCAACTAAACCACCTGTGTCTTCAAATTGAAATTGTGTTCGGCCTCCACTCGGCGAATGGTTCCGGTTTGTGAGCGCATCACAATCGAATGCGTGCTGGCCTTATTACCTGGCAGAGTTCGAACGCCCAACAGCAAAGGACCATCGGTCACTCCAGTGGCACAGAACATAACGGATCCACGAGCCAAATCTTCTAATTTGAAAATCTGATCCAATTTTTCAATTCCCATTTTGCTGGCGCGCTTGCGCTCATCATCGTTACGATACTTCAACCGACCTTGAAAATCTCCACCGAGACACTTAATGGCGGCCGCGGTAATCACACCTTCTGGTGCGCCACCGGTACCCATCAATAAATCAATCCCTGATTCAGACCAGCAGGGCGCCACACCGGCCGAGACATCCCCATCCCCGATCAGCCGAATACGGGCACCGGTCGATCGCACACTCTCAATCAATTCTTTGTGCCTAGGTCGATCGAGAATCACCACGGTGACATCTTCGACTTTCTTACACAAAACATCGGCCACAATTCGCACATTTTCTTCTGGTGTTTTTTCTAACGAAATTTTGCCTTTGGCGCGCGGACCGCAGGCGATCTTTTCCATGTAGGTGTCGGGCGCATGCAAAAAGTTTCCGCGCTCGGCAATGGCGATCACCGAAATCGAACCCACGCCTCCGGTGGCACAAATCGTCGTCCCTTCTAACGGATCCAAGGCAATATCGACGGCCGGTGAATCGGAAGTCCGTTTACCCACTTTCTCACCTATGTAAAGCATGGGCGCTTCGTCACGCTCACCTTCACCAATGACGACCACGCCGTCGATGTTCACCGTATCAAACGCCTTGCGCATGGCATCCACCGCCGCTTGATCGGCCGCTTTTTCATCACCACGGCCCATAAATCGCGCACTCGCTAGCGCCGCCGCTTCTGTGATTCTTACAAATTCGAGAGCCAGGTTTCGGTCCATTTTTCCTTCTCCAAAGTTTTGGTCAGATCTTCGCTGGGTCGCACCGGCTTTAAAGACGAATCCACCGGAATGTGGAGGGTCTCGGCCTCGGCAATGCGCTGATCGCCCTTATAAATCGCGTACTGAAAGTGAATTTTCAACCCCTGTCGTTGCACCTGCAGAAAAACCTTCAAAAGATCATCAAAGCGAGCCGGTTTTAGGTGCCAAACCTGATAGTGCAAAAGAGCCAAAACCTTATCGGACAGTGGATAATGGGTATGACTCAAATCACGCGCCCGCATCCAAGCGACACGAGACTCTTCGCAGTAGCGCAGGTAATTGGCGTGATGAACCACACCCATGGCATCCGTATCGGAGAACGCCACTCGCCGTTCATAACTAAAAGCGTCTAGCACCAGTTAAACTCCAGGAGCAATTGAGCGGAGGAATTCTTTCATAGGAATATCCGGTTTGTCCATCTGGGAAAGGATAAGAAGCGCACGAAGTTGCACAGGTGTGGGTTTGAAGACTCGGGTCCCGCGCGAAAAATGCACACTTCCTTCCGCCAGCTCCAAATGCACTTGATCGATCATGAGGGGAGTTTTCATGTAGATAAAAACGCTGATTCCATTTGGTCCCTGCAGCCAACGGTCAAAGGCCTCACCTTTATCGACCCAGCTCGCCTGTACCGGGCGCAGGGCCTGACCAATCAGTTTCGCGTCCAAAAATTCACCGATGGCGTAATGGCCCTCTGGGGGAATTTCCAAAAATTCCAGTCCCACTTGCTCAAGATTGAACCAAACCACTCTGGCTTTGCAGGCAAAAGAGGGTGAAATCCCAAGCCTTACGTGAACAGGCACCACTTGCTGCGCAGCAAAAGGAAACAGTCCCGGTTTTTGGGCAGCGCACCCACGATAACTCAGATCTGTGAGACTGGAGGCTTCTAGATTGGGCCAAGTGAGACTTGCACTCAACTCGCCGATACTCTCGGCAATGTCTGCCTGAAGTCTAACTCGTGGGTAACGACGCTGATCTTTGCTGCTCACGGGTTCACCTCTATTCTTGATGCCTCACCAATATAGAGCTCTTCGCGAGCGAGGTCACATTTTTATGTGGGGCGCGAGCATATCTTAAGAAAGGTCAATTCGAGTTGTATCCAACTCTTTGATTCATCTATTGGTCGGCCCAGCATGAGATCCACTTGCGAATTGGCTCTGGCAGACTCGATTCTCAGCTTCAATGCCTTACAAATGGGATTCTGATCCCGTTTAGGAAAAGAGTCGTGCAATTCGAGCGACTCTACCTTTGCCATACCCTCGGCAAAGATTTCGTCCAAAACGCTCGACAGGCGATTCGCAATTATCTTCAACTCTTCCTTGAGCTCAATATCAAACGGAGAACAATCAATTTGGACCTGCACAGCGTCGAGTAAAAGTGTGCCTGTAAAAAGGATGGCGCGAGTGGCCTGCATGCAATCATCTCGACACTTGTCATACAAAAGCTTTTCTGGACCGGCTTGCACCTCAAGAGCCAAACGAGCCGCCCGATCCACCTCAACGTATTTGTCACTTGGCACTATGAACCGAGTCTTTGATGCTTTTAGAGTTTCCGCCGATTGAAGGACCGAGGCCACCCCATGCCGGGTGGCCTCAACGAATGCTGGGTCTGTCCAACAGACCGGTGCGGCCGATAAGTTCAAGCCTACAAACAAAGCCCCTAGCAGAAGAATCAATGTAAAGCTCCGACCATGGCTTCGTGACTTTGCTTAAGTCGAATCATCGTTTCCAATAGACCTTGTTGAACTTGCACTTGGGCCGCCAAGTTAGCCGTCAGTTTCTGAGCAGCTCCCAGCAGCTCCCCAGCTAAGGCTTGATTCACATTTTCGTGAAATTTGGCCAACAACGACATATATCCTGACATCAGCTCGCCGGGTCTGCGCCAAAACCAATCGTTGGCCTTTTCTATACGATCCCGCAACTGTGCCGCGCTTTTCCGGTCTTCAGATGACAAGCCTGTTTGACTTTCGATTTGCTTCAATGCCGTAATCCAAAGAACTCGATTGCTCTCCGAGTTTACAAAAAGGGGGCTTAAAATCTGTGCGACCTGCGCATGAGTCTTCAGCGCAAAAATCTGTTCCGCCATGCTTCGGACCGACTTCTCAACTTCCTGAGCCGACGCCAAAATGGCTTGAGAGTAATTTGCCTGTTCCGTTTGCCTTTGGATCAGCTGAGTTAGCCGAGCGTCTTCCTGAGATAAAACAGCGTTCACCTGAGCTCTCAATTTCTCAATGACCGCTTTCTTTTTAGAGAGCTTTTCAGATACTTCTTTGTGTTGACTCTGGGCACTCGGCAGTTGCGAGCGCCTTTGAGCAATTTGACCCTCGACCGCCGACTTTTGCTGTTGAGCCTCGTCGGCCTTCTTGCGAAAACCCCAGGGGTCCAACTTGTCTCGTAAATCGTTGGCCTGAACTGCACTGACAAAGACCAAAACGGAAAATAAAATTAAACTTTTCATTTTTTACTCCTGTGTCGAATCGATGGCACTGGCCATCTCGTCGTTTCGTTTTTTGCTGATGGACGCATCCGCATAGATCGAGCGGGCGGATTGGGCCGTTTGCTTTAAACCCTCTTCCACGTGATCCATCGCCTTTTGATAGCTTTGCTTCACTTCATCAGATGCCATTTTCGAAAGCGCTAGGTAGGAGCTCTTCAATGTCTTGCCCATCGAATTGGCAATCTGTTGGAAGGCCGCCACCGCTCGCGCAATGACTTCCGTTTGACCTTGAGATTTGGCCACTTCAACGAGGGCCTGTCCCGCCGACTTTTGCTCTCCACTTGAGATGCCCTGGAGCTCTATTAAAAATGGCTTCAATTGATTCACAGCCGAAGCCGCCGATCTACTCACAATACCGGTTTCCTTACGGATGATCTTCAGTCTGGCCTGCGCGACCACAATCATTTTTTCAAGACCTTCAAATTCACGTCGGTAAGTTTCGAAATGGTGGTTGAAGGTACGCGTGCTCTCCAACTGGCGAGCTTTGTACGACTTGAACTGCACTTTTTCCGCCTCGGTCGCTTTGATGACATCATCGATCTGTTTATTTATGGCGTTGAGTTCTCCCTGAACTTTTTGAAGTTCCGCCACTTTAGCATTGTACTCTTCCTCTTGCTTGCGTCTTTCATTTTCACCCGTGATGGCATTCTTGCCTCTTTCAAGGGCTCCGCAAATGTCCCCTCCGCAATTGGGTGTCGGAATATTGGTGCCTTGGGCCTGTGGACCCACCTTAATCCCGCCGCTACCAATTGAAACCACACCGCCAATACCAATACTCCAGTCGCCACCCCACGCTTGGGTGGCAACGGCCACAAGCGAAATCAAAATCGCTCGGGATACTATTTTATTTGTCATGTTCTTCCTCCATTCGATTGACCACGTCTCCCCTAATCAAGATCCGGGCCATCGGATTTGGCCGCCGATTTGCTCAAAGGGATTACCCGAAAGGAGAGTCTGGAGCAGCTAAGTAGGCGAATACAGACTAAAGGACCACGAAATGAAGAAAAAATCGAACGCCCCAATCAAGAATTTCCGCGCTTTCGTGCAACGCTTCGGACACAATGTCCGAGAATCCGGACGTCGACTCAGCCTCATTCTCCTTCTGATAGGGGCGCTTCCATCATGGGCCGATAACGACTCCCTGATCGATATGGCCTTTGACGAGAATCTCTTTATATCAGTCCACGGGCGAATTGAACTCGACCGCGCCACGGCCCGAATTGAGGGCATCTGTAAGATGTTGGTTTCACCTTCGACCGTGGATCAAAGCGCCTGTCAATGGCCCGCAAAGGCCCGCCAGGTCCAAGCCGCCTATGAACAGTTGAATTCAAAGGTCAGCGAAAGCTCAATGGCTAGGACGGGTCGCTTGGCCGCGCGAAACCTGTCTCGGGCAGAACTTTTGCTCAACGGATGGGGAAGCCGAACCTCTGATCTAACAGATACCCTTCAAGCCGTAGCATTTGCACGAAGTCTGACGGATTCCACTCAGTCGTTGATGTCAGCACTTGGGTCACCAGATTGGATCCTGGCCAATGCTTTAAACAACGAATCGGCAGATCTCCTTAAGATCCATCAAATCGCCCCCCAGTTCACTGCTTGGGTCCAGAGCGAGGAACCTCTCGGCTTTTTTTTGCGTTGGTCGAATTTTTTGCCGTCGCAGGCCCAATGGGTCGAGGGCATTTTCACCTGCCTGCGAGCGGAAGATGACATAGCCCACGCTTTGAATCATCCCGAAACCGTCCGAGTTCAACGTCGATTGATGCTGAAGGAGATTGAGGTCACCCGGTCCGGCTGGGGCCTACCAGCCCCTGGCCTGTTGGTGGACTTTGGTTCGAGTGGTACCTCAACTGCTGAAGTTCTCGCACCCATCCTAGATCAGTTGTTAACTCTTGATTTAAGCCCCATGGCGCGAGAGCTGAATGAATGTCGCTCACTCGCGCAAGCATTGGCTTCTGTGGGGATCAATGAAGAAGTCATCAATTCCACTCGCCTCCAGTGTGAAAAAGCCCGCCAGACCCAGAATTCCCTTCACTTAGAAGATCTGCCCCCCGGGACCGCCACTCGCCAATATGCCCTAGTCTTACATGAAACCCGCACAGAGCGCGGCTATCAGCCGAGCGTTTTTGAGAGGCGCGCCGTCAGTCTTTTTAGGAGCCTCGAGAGCGCACCAAAATCCGCGACCCCGTGCGACCCGAAAATTCAAGCTAAGCTTAGTCCATTGATTCAACAGCTGCGTCGCCTCATCAACAACCAGGAACTCGGAGGATAAAATGTATTTGAAATTCACACCCATTTTAATTTTCAGCCTTCTTCCCCTTTTCGTGGGGGCGTGTGGAAAGAACGACGCCCCTGAAAATTCCGTTCCCCCTCAGTACGACTGGGGACACTTTGTCTTTAATCTTGAAAATCCAGCGTCCCAACTGAGTGCTCATCTCACTCGAATTGTCGGGGCCAAAGGTCGAACTTTAAATGTGGAACTCAAAATTACGGCCGCAGGCCAGTGCACCGAGTACAACGAGATTATGCACAGTCAAACTTCAAAATTGAGGGGGGACTTCAACACGGAGTGGTCGTTTGTGACCCCGAAAGGTGAAGGTCGCCCCTGCCAGGCGGAACCAGGCGGCCTCACCATCTCGTCAGAGGAATGGACGTCGATCCAACAGGGCCGGCACCGTGACCTGCAAGCGCGAGGCTCCTATATTTTGATCGAAGAAGAAGTAGCACAAGTCCCGGAACTTCCAGTTTCAGCTAACTTGGGGACACGTACCCTCCTCTTTCAGAGCAAAGCGCGAATCGATCAGCAAGCCCTTCCTGTGGCGGCGATTGTTGACTTAGAAAAGCGAAGGCTGGTGGGATTGGCGATCGACTCAACCTGGCTCGAAGACACTCGATCAGATGAATCCTTCCCAACCGAAATGGGCAAATTCTCAAAACTCCTCCCCGTGCACGTCGACAAGGTGGACCAAGAATTTAAAAGTCAAAGATGCCGGCTTCAGGCTGGCTATGTACGACATCTCGAGCAATCTGAATCAGGGCTACCAACCCAACCCCTCAAAGAATTTATCAAATCTATCAAAACTCCCACAAAGGAATGTCCATGAAGACCTGGATCTCTTTTTTAATCGTACCTCTTGGGCTCAGCGCTTGGGGTGACTCTGGCGATGTTTCTACTAAAGTAGAGACCGGCGGAGGCGTCACCTATTTCGAATCCGAAGATCATCCCATGAAAATGGACTGGGACAATTGGACCTTTTGTTGGGGCGCCAATGCCAAATCCAAAACCCACAGTGGTGATTCTGCCGTCAGTGGGTCATCTGAAAACTCTGGCACGATCGATTCTTATGCCAACGTGGAGGGGCCCCTTAGTCGAATGCTGGTCAATCGTCTGCAATGGGAATCCAAGTTCAATAAGGAAGATATGACTTTTAGAATCAACATTCATCGAAAGATCGGCGCCAATCAAGAGCGCCAGGAGCGATCGACTTGCACCACGCATGATTGGAAGTACAAGGTCAACAAGGCCCAATCTAAGGTGGAAACCTCTGTCAAACTCCATGTACCCGACAATGTTTGGGTGATGCGAATTAAGACTTTGATCAATCACTCCGGTTATCGACCCGTTATTGACAGCTCCCGGCCCATGCCGATTCGAGAAAGCTCGCAAGTACAAGAGACCAAAGGTTTTGAGCTTGACGGATATCAGTACTTCTTCACTCGACCAGGCGAAGACTTCCAGATCGCTCTGAATATTGATGAGAAGCAGGTCAAAGACATCGATTTAGTCACCTCGATTGAAGTTACTTTCGTTGGTCACAATCGCTGCGAACAAACCTTTCAAGAAGTCTTCGGTAATGAAAAACTAGCCACATCCGATAAGGTGGCCAGCGCAGCTAGAGAAGCCTTTGAAAAAATGGAGGCCAGTCTGGATCGAAAAGATCAGGCTACCATTGGAGATTTGCACCGCACCACTTTGCTCATTGGTTGTCTAATGAACCGCAATGTGGCCGACGGGATTCTTTACCATAATGACACGACCCAAGTGCAAAAACTAATGTCCGAAGTGCAAAGCTTTCGTCAACGGGTCACCGACCGCACTCTCCAAGATCCTTCTTATAAACGTGCAGGAGACGCCCTAAAACTTCTGACCCAAATGTCGCTCGCTAGCCTCACGTCAAATGTTCTTGAGCACGTTCAACCCTTCTGTGAGAAAATTCCCATTTTCAATCGAAGTTCCGGTCAAAAGATTGGATACAAACGCGGATTTGTCCAGATTGGCGAGAATTTAAAGCAGGCTCGAAATCTACTGGGCGGAGCGGGATTTACCCGATATTTTTCCGACCTCTTTGCCAAGTATCAATTCGCCAGCCTAAGCGGCCGAACCCACGCCCAACTTATGTCCGACCCCGTGACTCGACAAAACATTGTTGAGTTGTCCAATCTCTTCGAAGCCAACAATAAGGTCTTGGTCGCCCACAAGATCTCATCGCTGTTGGCCGAAATGCCCGGACTCAAACCGAATGTGGTGGTTGTCGGGCTGGCCGAGTCCGCACTCAAAATGGAAGCCACCGTCGGTCGACTGCATTCGGCCTTCACGCGTGAGCTGGATAAACTTGCCGCGCGCTCCGCCACTCGTCCCGATCTTAAAAATTTCGACACGGACATTCGGGCCTTGGACAATTCCACGAAATCCATGCAGGCGAACCTACAAGCTCTATTGGCTCTTGTTGACAAAGCCGAGGGTGGCCCCATCGCCTCAGATTTTGCCAATGCCACCCAAGGAATTCTCACGATCGGGGGAAATTTCTGGCTCGCACAGGTCTATGGCGGTTATTTCGCAGATTTTTTGGCCTCAATCGACCCCGATTTTCGCTCCGCCCGGGAAAAAAAATCCGTCGAGGCCAATGGCACTTACAAACAACTCGCTCTTGAAGAGGTGAAGTCATGTCTTACCGCATACTCGTCCCTAAACAATTGATTGCGGCTGTAGTTTCCATCTGTCTCGCGACTCAGTCAGCTTGGGTGATTCCGGCTCACGCCGATCAGGCCGATGACTTTATCGCGAAGACCCATAAGTTAGCCGATGGCATTGCCACCAGTACGGTCAATATGATGCTTTTGAGCGCGCTTCAGCAAGCGGTGTATATGCAAAATGCAGATCCGTCCGTGGCTTTAAAGGCCATGCGTGAGCAAACCATTGCGATGAAAAGTTTGGGCGCCCGCCTAAACAAAACTTACGCGATAGCTTTGGACGGCGCCGGTCAACTGAGCGGGCAACGGCTTACACAGCTCTACAACGATTATGTTTCGATCATGTCGCAAATCACGAATCAGAGTCTTCGTCTCGATGGAATTCGCCGAGATGCACATGCCTTTCAGGCCGTGATTTTCAATTTGGCCCAAGGGTTAATGCAGAGTCTTGAGGATCGCTGTCGCGAAGGATACTACGTCAATCCTTATAGCGAAATTCGACCCGCCCTGCAGGCCATCATGCCGGCCTACGAAGTGCGACTGTCATTTGAGTTTGGCGGCGGACAAAGTCCACACATGGACCCCGCCAAGAGTGGCGTTTCCATCGCGAAGACCGACGAAGAAAAAGCCCTTTGGGCGGTCTTTTACGCCGGGAGTGTCATTCTCTCAACCTATGCTTTGACTGGCACATGGGTGTTGACGACGCAGGCGTTTTCAAGCCTTGCGCTCGGGACACAAATGGCGGCACTCGGCATGGCATTTGGCGTGGGACTGGCGGTGGCGGCCATTATTGTGGCAGTGCAAATTTCGCAAGCGCGCGACGCTGCCAAAAAGGCCGTTGATCAACAGCGACGAATGTTTGAACAAAGAGCTGATCACAATACGGTCAACAAACTCTTCACTGAGAAGTGCGAGGCCGCGAAGAAAGAGTTCACCGATTTGCGCGGAGCACTTGAGGCCATGGCGCGCGGCGAAACCTCCATCATACAGCAGTTAGAATCCAACCGAACTGCCATGAAGGCCAAGATCCAAACTTTCGTTGCGGATCTGAATGCCTATGTAGAGACGCGAAAGCGAATCTTAGGTGCTGATTTTGAAAGCAAGGCAAAAGAAGAACAAACCAAGCTTTTGAACGAGCTCGACAAGTCTCCTGAGGCGAAAAAATTCATGACCGCTAGCCAGGGCCTCAATCCCAAGGATATGGCCCAAATGATCATGTTCATAATTAAAGATCTTTACCATGGCGGAGTGACCTACTCGAAAAAACTGGAAGACGCCTTTCAAAACACAGTGTCGATCATCAATGGAAAGCGCTCGGAAGAGCGAGCCACTCTTCTTCGAATCATGGCTGGTCAGAAGAACATGGAGGAAATCCAGCTCAAATCATCTGACGATCTGCAAATCGAAATTCGCCATTCTCAGGAATTGGCTGAAATTTATGCAGATTTGGATGCAGTGATTTTGGATTTGGCGGAGGCTGTCTTTTTGCCCGAAACCGCCCTTCGCCCAAAAGTGGAATCCATCAATGAGCGCGTCGCCAAGCTGCAAGAGCGCATTCAAGCCGCGGCCGAGCGACATCCCAAAAGCGAACTTCTGACTTTTCTCAAGGTCAAATTTCAGAACGTTCAATCCAATATCGCGATCGGGAGGACATTATGAGCCGCTGGTTGTCTCTAGTATTGGCACTCACCCTGGCATTACCAGTCGGAGCGGAGCGAATCTTAACAAACACCGACATTCACCTCCGCTACATGGACACACGCCAAACGCCCTCGGGAGTGCAAGTTCACAATTTTTTTGCCACGGATATTCGCACCAATCGCGATTATGTGGTGATCGTAGCTTCGCGCGGATCGAATTGGGTTTCGATGGTGCCGCGGGAAATTCAATACAATCCCGATTTGGGTGGACGAGCGGTCGTAACGGGTCTGGCCTCTGACGACGTTCGAGATCGAATTCGCACCAAGCTAGCGCAAGAAAAGGACGGCTTTCGTCAGTGGAAACAGGACAAGTATGCAAAACCGCCAGAAATGGCCGACAATTCCCGACCGAAAAAGGACGAGAAAATTCCAAAACCTGACCTGCGCCCGGGCGACCGCCCTGGCTCCGGTCGAAGCGATGAAATCGATTTCGGCAAAATCGGTCCAGGCCAAAACGATGGGCAAACCGACTGGCAGCGCTGGAAGGCTCGCCAAACTCCTTTTGTTGTAGGTCAAACTCTAGATTCCATGGGGTGGGACGCACAGGCCCAGTACAAAGCCGAAATGGCCCAGAATGACATGATTCGCGAGCACCAGCGCATGGTCGACGCCGACCTTGCGGCTCGACTGGAGCGGCAGGGATTTGTCAATTCACAGATCAAAGCCAACATGATTGCCTCGTTACACGAGTACTTGGAAAGGCCGGCGCCAGGAGGTGTTCCGGTCGAAGACGGAATCTTGACTCGAATTGACCTCACCGAAGAAGGGCGCAGTTCGATGCGCCAGGATCTGCAAAAATTCAAGGAGGAGCACCAATGGAATCGTTTGGCCGACCGGATTACAGGGCTTTCCAATCCATGGTCTGGTAGCCCGGCAGATCCAGCCCTACGCGGATATGCGGATCACCAAGGGATTATGAATGGCCCTGTTATTCGACCTGATTCCATACAGATCAGTGGCCGTGAATCTATGGTGCATCGAATTCGCCAAGTCGCCAACCGACTGCAAGCATTTGCCTTGCAGGACGACAGCTGGAAGTCGGGTACCTACATGGCGCGAATTGTGACGAATGCCGCATTGGCCATTCGAAGCTCCGCTTTGCTCGAGAGCATGGGAGTTAAGGATGAAGCCGAAAAACTCCTAGGCTTCGCCGAGGCCGCAACACAGTTTTTACAAGGACGCGATGAGGGCATTTTGATCGGAGTGGTACAAGGTGTGGCTGGTTTAGCCGAACTCGTGGTGACTGGTTATGAGGCCGTCGAGTTCACAGCTAAAAATCCGCAACAAGTCGTCAAGGGACTGAAGTCCGCCGCTGAATTTTTTGGCGATCCGGAACTGGTTCGAGAAGCGACTGAGCAAATTTATACGTCGCTGACTCAGCAGGCTCCAAAAGTATTGAGCGCGGCATGGAAACGTGTGGTTCACCATGCCCTTCATGACTCCGCCCGAGATCGAGGACGAATTGCCGGCCGCGTGATAGCAGAAGTGGGCATGGCGGTGCTGGGAGCAGAGGTGGCGCAAGTCGCCAAAGGGGCTCTGAGTGTTGGCAAAGTCGCTCGCCTTGAAGTCGCCGCCGATGAATTGGCCACCGCAATACTAAAAAAGGCCGACAAGGTCGCCTATCGAAGTGAACAACTGGCGGCAATTGGTAAAAAGACCGGGCCTTACGTGCGCGACTTGCCGGACATTCGCGAACTTGCAGCTACAATGAAAGACCCAAAGGCAGCCGAAGCGCTCCGTAGTTTTGCCAACGCATTTGAAGCGCACATTTTCAAAGGAGACCTCAAACCAGGTGATATTCTTTTTCAATCCCAGCGACTCAATCAAACTCAGCCGGGATCTTGGTTCTCTGTGATTCGTCCAACCGACTCGGTCGAAGCTGAAGAACTTTTGAACATCTTTAAGCACGGCAATTACGCTGAGAAGATGACAACCTATGTGGTGAAGGAGCCCATCAGCATTTATGCGGGAAAAGTGGCCGGCGGCAACGGTCATCAGATAATGTTCCCGACCCATCCTGCGTTTAATCGTCCCCTTAGACTTCTAGATGTGTTAGAGGAAGTGGAAACCATAAAGCTCCCCTTCAACGGGGGACCGGTTGGTCAGTGAGGTCAAGTATGGGCTACCTTTTCTATGTCAAGTATTCACCACCTTTCAATACGTCCATGGGAGCGCCCTTGATTTCCGAAGTTGAAATCGAGGGTATGGACTGGCAACCCGAGGTCTTAAAGAAACATTATTTTCACTATGATGTCTCCGCGACTTCGGGAGAATGGGTGGCTCTCGCCCGTTACGATGTCGGAATTCAAAGGGCCAATTTTCAAATTTTCTTGTTTGATGCCAAAAATAAGAAAATCTACACTTCCAAAGTATTTGAAGCCTTCCCTGAGCGGCTAAAAATCCTCGATGCAAAGAAAGTGAGGGTTGAATATGTAACCGGGATGGAAAATCAAGAAACCGTGATTTCAGACTGGGAAGAATTGCCCAACACGTAGGCCATTGCGCGTCATTCAGCTTTCTCTTCCACATACCTTCGAATCGCGCCGGCCATTCGTTGAAACATGACTTCGAGGCCGAATTTCAAGAAAAATGCAGGTAGAGGAAATTTCTCGTACTTGTAGGTTCCATCAACACCGACATCACATTTTTTCGCGGCCACTTTGAAAAACTCGAAGCTTCCCGTCATGCCGGGCAAAGGCCCTTTCAAAACGCGAAAAGCCATGGTCGGCGGATCCTTTTTTTCATCCATCTCCATTTTCATTTCGATATGGGCCGTGAGTCCGTACGCTTTTACGTGAGCCTTTAAGATTTGCGATTGCGAGTCGAATTCCGCTCGGTCGATATAACCAGTCGAGAGTGCAGCAGCTTTCATGTCGCGGGACTTTTCGATCGTGTAGGCACAAGACCTGGCGATTTGGCCACCGCCGGAAACTTGCAAATGCCCTGTCGGCCCGGAAACGGAAACGATGATCTCGCGATTTTGAATTTTGTCATAGACACGCTCTTTCGCCCGCCAGAAAGGTGTGGCCGCGGCCTGACTCGCCAGTACAATTAGGCCCAAGACGGCCTGCAACATCTCGACTTCCCCCCAGATTTTAAGATATACATTCTAAATGCATCCCAAGTGGAAGACAAACCTACCAACATGGTTGACCTATTCACGCGCCTTGATGGCGCCCGTCATTGTGGCCGTGTTGATGTCGGGTTGGATGTATTCCGGATATCTTGCTGCCATTTTGTTCATTATGGGCTCGCTGACGGACTGGTTGGACGGCGCGCTCGCAAGGCGTTACAAAGTCGAGAGCAACATGGGTCGACTCATGGATCCGATTGCCGATAAAATTCTTGTCGCCGGCGCCATTGTTATGTTGCTCGCCATGGGCCGCGTAGACCCGGTGATGGTCTTTCTGTTCATCGCACGTGACACGTTTATTGGCGGAATTCGCTCGGTCGCGGCGGCCAATAACACGATCATCAGCGCCAAACCGTTTGGTAAATGGAAAACCGCCTTCCAAATGGTGGCCATTCCCTGCCTTTTGATCTACGAGCCCTTGTTTCGCATTCCCCTTGCCGACATTGGCTATTATGGCCTTTGGGTGAGCGTCGGTCTAAGTGTAATCTCAGGCGCTGAATACACGCTGGGATATTACAAAGGCCGGGCCTAGCTGCAACGCTTCACTGGTTTACAGGACCCCCTTCCCTTGAAAGATTGGGAGCTTCAAAAATGGAATATCTAAGAAGCAACATTTGGGAGATTAAAAAATCCGGTGCGCTCAAATCTTTGGGTGCGCTGCTGGCCCTTTTTCATCTTCTGCAGTTTTACCTTTGGTATGACGATGGGCATCTCCCGCTGAAATTTGCTCAACAGGACCTGCCGATGTGCTGGTCCCTGATGGAAAATTGTGAGTGGATCAAGTCTATCCCCTTTGGCGTCTTGCAAACCGCTTACTATGCCTATGCGTCTTTGATGGTTTTGGCGGCCTTGATATGGCTGGTCTCGGACTTTGTGGCCTTTGGCTACTACATGATGCTGATTGGGCTGGGTTGCGGAATGGCGCTCTACTTTCAGGATTTGCGCCTTAGTTCTAACGAAGGCTATGCGATTTTCCTACTCTCTTTCGCTTTTTTACTGGTGCCATCCAAGCATAGAGTTATGCGCTGGCTGATTGTGTCTTTTTTTGCAGCCCGAGGATTGTCCCAGGCTTCGCCCGATTGGCTCAGCGGAACTTGGTACAGAGAGCATATGAACATTCCGATCAAATTGGCTGAGTGGCTCGCCGCCTTAAGCCTTTTGGTGCAAATGATCGGAAGCGCCACCTTGCTCTTTCGTGATGGCCGCTATTTTTGGAGCGGCTGGATTTTGCTGTTCTTGTTTCAGTGCTCGCAACTTTATATGGGCGAGTTGCTGGGCGCCTCCACCGGCCTGGGGGTTCTACTCTACGCCATGTTTGATGAATTCGAACTGCGCAAACAAGAGCGTGAGTATATCTACCAATCCTTTATTCGCCCTGAGCCTTCAGGTGTGATTGGAGTTTGCCTGCTCATTCTTTTTTGGACGGCCCAGCTGGTGCCCTATCTGCCAGTCCAAAGAGGTTCCACGGTAAAGCGAATTTTGGATGTGTGGGCCCTTCACCCGGAGGCCGCGCACGAAGACTGTCGACAGCGTACGTTTGCCCAGTACAAACATCGAACCGAGCAAATTCAGGTCGAACCGCAAATTGCTCGACAGCCGGCCATGCTGTGCAACGTTTATATGCGCTTTTTGGACTTAAAAGCCCTGTGCAATCAAATGCGCGCCGATCCTGAGTTCATCACTTTGGCCAGTGTTCTGGATATTCGCAGTTATCGGGATCGTAAGAGCTACCGAGCTTTCGAAGCCCGCGACTTTTGTTCCGATGGTCTGACGTTCAAAAAGATCAATGAGGTGAAATGGACTACGACAAAAGACATGTAAAGTGGTACTGGCTGTTTCTCTTCTTGGTCTATTGCGGTGCCGTGATTTACCTTCTGTTCGCGGCCAACCCATATTTGTACTCTCATCATGAGTTGCGGGCCGCCATGAATCACTCCGATTCCATGGAACTTTTGACGATCCCGGCGGAATCGGGACAGCGCCAAAAGCTGACCGATCCCACATTCTTTTCGCGCTTCAATTTTAGTCATTCGGCTGTGGACCCGGTCGGGAGCCCACGCAATAAGAACTATACAGAATTTAAGAAGTACCCGGTTCAGTTGAATGAAGAGAACTTCACGGTCGAAAAGATCGCGCAAGATCCCTCGGGCTTCTACCTGGCGAGCACCAGCCCCTGGATCATCAGTGTGGGTCTCACGGGCGAGGTGCGGTGGAAGTTCCGTATGCGCGACTTAGGTGAAAACCAAGCCGCTTGGGCGCCCCTTCTTGATCAGGAGACCGCCTATATTTTTCATCCTGGCGGCGAAGTGTACGGGGTGAATAAAGAAACGGGCACACTGGTTTGGACCACCCGTTTGGATGATGAAATCATCAGTCAGCCGTTTATGTGGAAGGATGAGCTTATCATTCCCGTTGAGCGTGAAAAAGGACCCATTTGGTTACGATTGCACCGCGCGGACGGTCGGGTCGCGCCGAAAAAAATTAAGCTGGATATCGCCTCACCCTTTGAAGTCAGCCTGGGGCCCGGCGGAAAGTCACTGTTGTTCACGACCGATAACAAACTCTATTCCGTTGATCCCAATACTTGGGAAATCGTTTGGAGCCTTTCGGTCACCGACCCGATCAAAGGACCGGCGGTCGTCGCAGAATCGCAGATTTTTTTGGCCACCCTTGGCGCCAAGATCGTTAAAGTGGATGGTGGTAAAAAGGCCAAAGTCGATTGGGAAGTCGACCTGGAAAAAGCGCCGGCGAGTCCGCCCTCTTTTTTACCGGTGGTCAATCGCCTGTCGGTGCAATTGGTTGGTGGAACGCTGGTGGCCATTGACGTGAAATTGGGCAAAGTCTTATGGAGCTACAACAACGAGAACCACAATCCCCTGACCGACACTTGGTCCGTTCGACTGAGCGCCAAGCATATTGAAGAGTTTAAGATGGATTGGCTTCATAAAGGGTGGACCATTTGGAGCGCCTGTGGGTCGCGAAAAATCTGCATTTACACCCCCAATAAAGGCCAACTGGTGGAGCGAATCGTAATGAGCGCCTCCCCCATGACCCTACCCCTCCCGGTCGAAAAGACCTGGATCAGCTTTGGCGAGATAAAGCCCGGCCAATACGAGATTTCCCACCTTCTGGAACAGTCGGAAATCAAGAAGATCTTGGCTGAGTCCGCCACGGAAACGCAAAAGCCTCAGTAAATCAGGAACTTGGATTCCTTTTTGGGTGATTGACGGACGGCTGAGGACTCGGTATGACTGTGAATCTCTTTTACGCGCGGGAGTAGCTCAGTTGATAGAGCGTCGCCTTGCCAAGGTTTGAGTGACGAAATCGAAGGGGCGAAAAGGTCTTTGAAATTCTGAAGTTGCACACCGTTCAGTCATTGAAGTGAGTGGAAATCGAAAACGATAATCACTGACTTGGATGACTGAAATGATGGGCGCGAGTAGCTCAGTTGATAGAGCGTCGCCTTGCCAAGGCGAAGGTCGCCGGTTTGAGCCCGGTCTCGCGCTCCAATTATTTCAATAACTTACGAGATTTTCAGTCATCCGGCCACATCGAGAATTTATGAATTCATCGACAACTGAAACTTCCAAACCAAATGATCGACGCATTGACCGCCACTATATTTGGCGGAAGCCCACTATCGTTGACCGGCATCCGGATTTTCTAGCGTATCTCGACACCAAACCGAAATATATCGACGCGCTTTACGAGCGCCGACACCGCCTTCGTCAGCTTGAATGGAATCGAATCACCACGGAAAATTCTGCGGGCAAGCCTCCAAGAAAACTAATAGACATGGATAACCTGAAGGTGACGGCGCGCCTGACGCTGGTCACGCGCTCAGAATAGTTCCCTCAATTTTCGTTTAGCCTTAAGTCCCTTGAGAGCATCCATTGCTTTGTTAAACAGCGGGTCATTTGGATTTTGATCTTCGGCAATGCACGGCCACTTGGCCGCCAACACACATTCCAGGACGAAGCCATACCAGTTCTGCGGAATGCCCGCGATTCCAAGAGGCATCGCTTCTTCCCACGGGCGTTTATCCTTCACAGGCAGCCTTGCGTAGTGCGCATCCAACATCCTGCTGCTCATGTGTCCGGCTGTATCCCTGATTTCTTTTTGTGGGAGCGAAGAGTGTGAAAGCCACGTCAGCGCCGTGTGACGAAGGCAGTAGCGATTGAGTCCTTTGGCCGCCCCTCCCAAGGCATCGTCGATCACCTGTCGAAAGTATTTGGCGCCCGCCTTCGTTCCAATGGGAGAAACCTCACAGCCGGTAACGAGCAAGATGGCGTCAACAATCGGGGTTCGCGCGACAGAAATTTCCGCCACGCCGTCACGGGCGGTCTTCAATGACTTCAGTTTCCCACCAGTGAAGGTCTGATTGACGTAAATGGAACTTGGCAAAACTTTAGCGCAACATGGCTCCTGGGGTCGCCAACCAAATATCATCTGCAAAATCAGAGCGCTCCGCAGCTTCCCACCATGCCCGTCGTCTGCATGAACCAACTCCCTGATGAACTCAACAGCCTCAGTCCGCTCCAAGGGACGCTGCTTGCGGGAATCATACTCAACGCCCTCGTCCTTCAGTTGGGATTCCTGGGGAATTGTGACGTTCGTAAACAACCCATCCACGTCCTTCACGCCAATTGCCTTGGCGATTGCTTTAATATCGGTTCTCCAACCACGGAGCGTTTCGGGTGCTTTATGGTTATCTGGATTCATCCAAGACTTAAAACAGGATTCGACAATAGCTGGTGTCAGTGAGTTGCTTGTTCCTGCGTGCCGGGCCAATTCACGGCATAGGCCCATCACGTTTGTCTTCGACGAACGGCTGACGTAACGTTGGCAATAGGACTCGCAGTAGGCTCTCAACTTTTTTCCAAGGTCGGTCTGCCCAAAATTGAGATCGAACTCTTTTTTTCGTGACGAGTTCCGCTTCAGCGGCGACACCACCCTGGCACGAACCCATTGCTCACGCTCATGCTCCGTGGCCAACTCCGGAAGGCACTTGGTTAAGTTGTTCCACACAGCTATGGCCGCAGCTTCGGAGAACGCAATGGTCTTTGTAAATTTTCGGTTTTTGCCGCTGCGATAGAACTCAATCTCGTATCGCGTCTTTTGCTTGTCGTGGACAATGGCCAACTTCAGCCACTGGTGGGCTTTAATGATTTGCCGCCATTTTTGAGTCCGAGTCGATTTCATATTCCCAGCCCAAAGTCCCTATTCATAGTCTAGGACGTGCCGAAATGGCAAAGTCCCAAAAACATGAGGACCTCACAGCCCTCGCATTCTCATTTCATCCGTCTAATCATGATAAGATTTTATCGACCTTAGTCCGCGATAACTAGTAATCCTAGAGCTTGAACGATTTCGGTATAGCCAAGACTTGGCCTCCATACCGCTATACCGTTTGCCGAAAAACAGACTTGAATGCTTATATTGATAGACCCCAAGAAGAGAAAAGAACTGGAAGAACGGATTGAAAAACTTGGATTTTCAAAATCGGTATTCCAAGTTCTTGAGGTCATATTCTACCAGGCAATGGCGAAAGACGGCCTAGAATACAAAGACCTCAGACCAGAACATCGTCTATTCGATAGTCACCTCTCAAATGAGGCCCGTGTTAAGTTGTGTTGTGAATATGTTCGCGATTGGGAGCGCCGAAATGAAGGCGCGACTTTTGGATTTGAACGAATATACGTCGATGAATATTTCGACGCCACATCGGCAATGGAGAGATTTCGCGAGTCACTGGAGAATATCGAACGACTCTCCCAACGCCTGACTAAGACAAGCAATTTCTTGGTCACTAAAGGTGGAAAAAAGACGCTCACCGCTCTAAGAAAAATCTTGGAGGCAAACAAGAATCTCAAACTCAGTGAGTTCACGACATCCCACTATTTCACAAGCTATCTCGGCATTTCTAAGGCAATTTACTATGATTTTTTTGAGGCAATGGGCGGAAAGAAAAGAAACAAGTTTAATGAATTCATTGCTTACAAAATTGCTCGTGAGCACGATGAGGCATACGCTCCCAAGGATTCGCCGTTTCACGGGAGGCCGGGCATTAAGGAGAAATTCGATAGGGACCTAATAAAATCCCGGCTAGTCGCAAACAAAAACTCCTATCATGAATTCGCGGTTAAGCTCCACAATTGGGGCTTGGTAACTCCAACATTTATCCAATATTTGGCGGACAATCGAACGAAAGACATTTTTATCGCATCCACTGGCAGTCTGCCAATCGGCGCTAAGACAGCTTGAAACAATCAGTATAGCGATTTTCATTTGGCGATCACGCCTATACTAGAGCATCCAAATTTCATTCAAAAATTCCATTTCAAAAGTTCCCTGTTATCCTGAATTTGCTAGTGAACCAGACTGAAAGCGAAAGCAGAGGTGTTGCAAACTAGGATTTGGATTTGAACTGATCGTCAGGGGTGCGTGAGGCCGTACCGTCTTCTCCCCATAAGGTATCGGTCCACCACTCTGGCGACAACTAAAAAATTTAACTTAAACCAATTTGGTACTGGCGATGCCAAAGCTGGATTTGTCCGTCCAAAAATGAAAGGAATTTTATGGAAAATAATAAATCGAGCGAACTGATAGCGTCTTGCGGTGACGAAATCGAACGCCTGCTAATCTCATCCAGTCAGTCCAAGGACCTCTATGCCCCTCTTACAAGGTTAATTGAACTTGCCGTTGCGTTGAGATCGAAGCTGGTTCTCAATCCTCTGCCATCCATTGTGCCACTGGATATTCGTGAACAAGTTGGAGGTGGGAAATGAGCGATTTACTAAATTTGGTATCCAACCCAGTAAGTAGTTACACAGTTCCAGCGATATTCCTCGATGCCATTTCAATATCAATTGGATTTGAGTCAAACGTAAGAGACTACGCCCGCCATGACCTCCCGTCAGAATTTTCAACAAGGATTGTGAATCCCCATATCCAGTTCGGCAAGAATGGAATTGCAACAGTAAGTGGTGGTTCGATGATTAGCGGTGGTAAACGTCTTTTATATAAGGCTGTTCATAAAGCCTATCCCAATAGCAGGAGAAAGCATCACAATTTGCTATCGTCATCCGACAAGATCGGCGTCCTATCCTTATCCAACGGAAAGCCATACCTCTACCAGAACCAACTCCTCTTCAATTTGGTGGATGACCTAAAAGCCCATTGCTTTTCAAGGGAGATCAAATTGAACTTCATCGACGGCGATCAGGTCCTTAACGAAGCCTATGCAGTGTTCGTCAGCAAGTTCTTCCCAGAAAAAATCAACTATATAGAATATTGCATGGAGTTCCCCTTTCAAGTTAGGCCTGATGTTCAGTTATTCCATGTAGCCAATGCGATCTCTGGACTGTACGGTGCCACGGCGGGGATTCATGGCCATCCAGGCAACACAGCCGATTTACGATGGACCGTGCAGCAATCAACTCTATTGAGCGGTACGGAGTTAATTCAAATCAAGGCTTACCCCAAGGATTTTCCAGACGAGAATGGCGTAATTGAGCAGGTCTACCGTGTAGAGGTGCGCTTCGTTAAACCACGAGTTCAGCCGAATGAATTTGGGCATGCAAGGGACCTTAAAGAAAAGGTCGAAATCATCGCGAACGAGGCCGCATTCATTCTCAACGGAATTTATCAAAGATGCCAGGCCCCACGAAAACTCCACGGCTACAAGGAAATCGAGCAGGCTGTCCTGTGCGTCCTGAAGCGATCTCGCAACGACAAACGTATTGTCGCATTAATTGAGTCTCTTATGGAGTGCGGGGCCTACACGCCCAGCTACCATAAAACGAATAAGGTTCCCGTCTATCACTTGCGAAAACTTGTGGCCGCAGGGGTATTGAGGGAAATCTACATTTCCAAGCAAAGGAAATCGTACATTCTCGACTCAATTGCTGGCGCAACAGATGACCTTCAAAAACACAATGCTTTCAAGCCCTTCCATCCAAATCCGAATAATGAAGTAGTAGTAGGAGAAAAAATCTATGGCGATCACGAAACCTAAACCTCTGTGCTACCCGCAGCCCACACGCTCGCGCCTGACAATCGACAGCAGCATGGCGAACACGTTGGCCGCCGTGTGGAGCGGATTTAATCCGTCGTCCGTCGCAATTCCAATTGTACCAAGTGGAAATAACTCGGCCAATTCGCCATCTAATTCAGTGGAAAATAATCGCAATTCAAAACGCGGGCGTCCTCGGAAGCAATTAAACGCGGAAACAATTCGCCTGATGCTGAAAAACAACTTTACGAGGGCGCAGATCGCCCAGCACTTCGGCGTCAGCAAGAAGCTTATACAAACCACCCTCAACGGCAAACGCAAGGGCTAACAGCGGGAGAAAAATATGTTTAGAGTCAAAACCTACAATGGCACTTTCAAGAAATCGGAATCTGGTGAACCCCAGGAAGGCGTGTTCTTTCGCCTTGGCGTTCGCGGACAAGATGGAGCCAAGCCAGAGGACTTTCTAATGGATACGGGAATGTTGGATGGCCCGCCAGTAGCGATCACTACGGAACTGGCGAAGAAATATAATCTTCAGCCCACGGAACAAGTAAGCCTGACCATCGCCAGCGATACCCCTACGCAATTTCCCGTCGCAAAGATTGATCTGGTGATCGAGGACGTTACGCTCAGGCAAATTCCCTGTTTGATTGGGACACCCGTTTCAATGATTGGATATAAGATTTTCTGTCTAATGGACATTCAATTCCATCGAGGCCAGGTCGTAAAAATCGCGCTAAACAACGACGCCATCAACGAGATGTTCGCCCGCGACAAGTAGGCGCATCAGGTATCAAATCCAAACGATTTCCATGTTTGGAAGCTAAACACCCCAATCCCAATGACGTTCACCGCTGCCGTCAGGCCGACTAAGCTTTCCTTGGATAAGTGTTCTATCAAAAATCCGAGCGCCATTAGAATTGCCAAATTCAGAACTATGGCCGAAATCCCAATGACAAGCGCTACCTTCGGTTCCAGTTCAATCTTCTCAAGCTTCTTCAGCCGTTCCGCGATTACATCAAGTATGGTCTGCAAAGAAGCTGCGTTCACCTGTCGGCTTCCAAAGTGCGTAGTGATGTTGGCTGTCTGAACCAATCTCCGCTCATGCACTTCGTTCATCAATTTCTTGAAACAGGTCCTGTCGGTTTCAGCCCGATCAATCGTCGGCCTATCAAGGCCCGTTTGAGCGAGATTCGCGCCAAGGTTGGGAACATTGACGTTATGAAGACTTTGAATCAGTGTTCCCCACCAGTGTCTGGCTTGCGCCCATAGTTCATCAGTTTCCCGAAGCACAGCCGCCTTTTGATCGCGCACAAGAAGGATATGAAAAACGAGGATTGCCGCCCACACCTGCGCGGCTGTCGATGTCGAGTATAGCAAGACATTTCCAAGGTCCACCATTTCCTCCTTAAGCTGCGAACGCCTTTGCCAATTGAAAGCGGATTTCTTGCCGAACCCACAGGTTGTAAATTCGCCAGATGTTATCTCTTGACGCGGCGGATGCCCATAATTCCAGAATCACATCACCATCACGTTCCATCACTGAAGCAATGGCCGGATGCTTGCGCCTATTGGTGAATTCAACCTTCAGCGATGTGGCATAACCAGAATAGAAATTCCGGTCGTGAATTGAGAATATCAATTGGACCGTGGTTCCACACGCAACGGCCTTCATTGAAAAGCTGTCACACTTGAGTTCCATAGAACTATCTATACTTCTTTTTAATTGAACTAAGGCCTATCCGAAGCGCCTCCAAAATGATTGCGCTCTTGGAAATCGCCTTCTCGTCAGCCTTACGCCTCTTGTTCACGCCTTCATGGAGGGCAGCAAGTTCCTGCTCCAACCACGTCTTGTCCTTTGAATCGAGCCGAAATGCAAAAATCGGCGGCGGCGTCTTCTTTTGAAACTTGAGCATGGCCTAAAGCCCTCCAATCCTCACTAAAACGTTATCATAAAATGTTAAACATTTACAGTTAGACAAATATAGCGCAACGTGTTACGTTTAATTATGGCGGGAGGACTTATGCAAGGCCAATTAAACGCACTGGTGTCGTTTATAGACGGTTTTATAACCCAAGGCGGAGTAGACCTAGCGGAGGCCAAAAAGTCGCATGTTAAGGACGGCCAGACCGAATTCGAGTATCGGTTCTTTTGCACCCCAGGGCCATTGTTTGAGGCATTCGTCTATTGGTACACTGTGGGCAATACTCCGCACCCATTCATTTGCATTCAAATCCACTTATGCGACTTGGATTCGGCAAAAGAGCCAGAATTGCTGGTTCAGCGGCTACTGGAAGACAATGCAGCCTTAGCTCTTCCAATCAGATTTTCGCTCGTTGATGGCAGCGTCTGCCTCACCGCCAGATTTCAAGTGGACGCGGTCGATCTTGAATATGCCAAGAACATCATTGAGCACGTTCTGCATCATAGCTTTTCGGCCCTTAACGCTATCTCCAACCAGCATGGCGTTCAGTCCACACTCGAAGCCGCGCTCCGAACAGACCTGCACTGAGGCTGAAGATGAGCGATGGCGACCAACTACCATCACAAAAGTCCGCACTAATGCCGCCTAAGCGTTGTGCGATTTATGTCAGAATTTCCACACAGGAACAAAATAGCTCCCTCCAGGTTTCAGAATTGACCGAATTTGTCCGTAGGCGCACAGGATGGGTAGTCCATCATATCTACGAAGACAAAAGAACTGGAACGAATGGTAATCGTCCTCAACTCAAAGCATTGCTAAAGGCCGCCAGGCTACGCGAAATCGACATTGTTCTCTGCTGGAAATTGGACCGATGGTTTCGATCACTGAAAGAAATCGTGGTGACGCTTCAAGAATTGCAGGAACTTGGTATCGAGTTCGTGAGTCTGAAAGATAACATCGACCTTACGACAAGCACTGGCAAGTTGATGATGCATATCGTGGCGGCTTTTTCCGAGTGGGAGGTATCCATCCTGAAGGAGCGCGTTCGGAGTGGTCTGATTTCCGCCCGCGCAAGGGGCGTAACGTTGGGACGGCCCCAAATAGTCACTCCGGAGATTTCAGATCAGGTAGTCGCCCTTCGGAATCAAGGACTGTCCATACGAGCGATTGAACGGACATTGAATAGGGCCGTTAGCAAAACATCCATAGAGCGAATCTTGCGAGCGCGTGGATGTACCAAAAATGGTTCCAACGGGGGGAGTGGAGAATGACCATATCTTTCCTCATCTCAATCCATTTGCATTTGGGGCTGACGAGGAATCCGTCTTTAAGAAAAGTATTCGGGACAGGTCATTTACATCGCGACCGTCACGGAGATCGAATCAATTGTTCCTGGTCCCTTTTCAGTGCGCATGACGTTCACAGTTTCATCTCCTACCTTGTAGCTCTGGCTCTGAATTGGTTCCTTCGCGTTAGTCGCGGGTTGGCGCGGCTGACCTGCTTTGCCAAGAAGCTGGCGCTCAATGTCGGCTGCGTCGTCCGCAGCGGTCGAAAGTATCGTGTACCTTTTTATCAAATCACCGTCCTTGATAATCGTGACTTGGAGATTGGCGCCGACGAACTGACAGTTCTCCTGCTGCATGCCCACGATCTTGTCGCAGGTAAACCTTTCCATTGGAATGCGGGTGTTCTTGATCGGTCCAAGCCGCAGAAGCCAACCCGTACTTGGCACCTCAATAAAAACTTTCGATTCCACCATCCGATCAGGCTCACTAACTGGCACAGGCACTTCATGGATTGCGAAAGATTCGATTTTCCTTGGCGCAGTGAGCGCTCGATAGGCCCCGCCAACCAAAGCGATCACAAACAAGCCCATCACAATTGCACGACGAACCTTGCGACCAGTGTCAAGCCGCTGCCGTTCGCGCACGAACTTGATTACAACCGCGTTGTCCTTGAGGCGATGCCCAGGTTTAGGATGGTTTTTGTAGTTCTTAACTTGTTTGTAACCGATACCCGCGATCTCGGTCAGTTCACGCTCAAAGTCTTCATTCGAGACGTTTCCGTGCTTGCGCTGAAGCTCGTCCACGATCTCGGAAAGATACTTGTTCGTCTCTCGAATCGTTGGATTAAGTCGAAACAACCTCATGTAGAAAGGTTACCACGGTCGTCGGAAGAGTCACTTTACCACTTCTGTGGCCGCCAAGGTGTCCGAAATGCTGGTCATGGTGTCGCAAGAGTCAGTGTTCGACGCTGCCTCAAACTGAGACGCCTGGAGGAATGTGCATGACGACATCTCGTAAGGGTCCAGCGCAAGGACAATCGTCTAGCGCCGCATCTGCGCCGCCAAGTAAGCCGCCCACCGGCCATCAGAACATAGTCTGTGACGGAATCGTGAGCGCTCCGAACGAGATGAAGGACCAGACTCCGAACAACCCAAATGATGTCCGAGACATGGGCATGAAATTCAAGCTCCATCTCACTCTTGAAAGCTTACTAAAAAGCAGAAACCAGTCAGCGCGTCAGGCTGCAAAGGCATGCGGAATTCCGCTTTCGACATTCAGCAGTTACCTGAAGCCCGGTAAACGCCAGATTGACCCACAACACCTATTGGCCATCTCAAAACATTTTGGGGTAAGCACGGACTATCTCCTGAGTGGGCAGAATGGCCCGACAGATACATTCAAAAACTTGCCAACCAAACGAATCTTTTCCCGTTGGGTCAAGCTCACACTGGAGGGTCTGGAATTGGACGAAACTAAGACCGGAGATTCCGCCGATGAATAACTCTACTCAAAATCGAGCAGCTTCTTCAAGGGAACCCCAATCGTGTCGGCAACACGGGCCAAGGTCCAGATTTGGGCATCCACCTGGCCATGTTCAATGCGGGACATTGTTGCGCGGGAGAGTCCTCCTTCAAGGTACACCCTATCCTGAGAGTAGCCCTGGGCCGTGCGAACTTTCTTTATGTGGGCGCCAAACGCCTTCAAGAAGCGCTCTTTTTGCTTTGCCTCGTTCATCGTCCGATTTTCGGACGACTCGAATCATCACTCTCTTCGTATATGGAGGGATATTATGTGGCCCTTCGCATTATCAGGCATTCAAAGCGATATGCCAAATAGCCGATAGGGTTGTGGGATGCCGGACGACCGGGCCGCGCCCAATTAGATCGAGTACACCAACCATCGAGGGCCATTAATGAATCCAACAACAGCAGGAAAAGCCGGGTTATTCGCACTCGTAGTGGGCGGGCTCGCACTTGTGTTTTTTGGCTCCCGCCACGGGGGCGTGGCGGCGCAGTCGAATCCATTTAAACTTCACGCTAAATCCCGAATAATTGGAGTTCACGGTTGGACACTCGGCCAGAGCCTCGACCTGGCCAATTACAAACCCACCGACGACTATGAGAACGTTGAAAATCAGACCGAATATTGCGAGAAAGATCATTTCATTCAAAGCATTGGAAAAGCTCGGTGCTCCGTAAATATTGAAGAGCTAAACATTTACCATGTAACCACTAGATGCAATGTCCGGTCTAAAGAAGATTCTTCCAGGTGGGTAACACTTTGTCTCACACCTAGCAGTCACCAGATTTACAAGATTTCGGGAGAATTTCCCTCAAAAACCCCCGAAGTTTTAGCGGTGCTTAATGACCTGAAGCAAAGGTACAGCGACGCAAAACGAAGCAATGATGGCGCGATGTATACCTTTGACGATGATCGTAAAACGCTGTCGTTGATAATCGAACATCCTTTTTATGCACTTAGTGCAATTGATTGGAACCTAGAAAGGCAAGCGGCAGAAGAAATCAAGAGCCCACCTCCAGTAGAGCGGACCGTTGCGTCAACTACCATCAAGGCAACAGTCAAAGCCAATGGCATTAAAGTTTTCAAAATTTGCGATGACCAAATTCAAAACGATGGCGGCATTGTTGCTAGCCAGATGGTCCGTGACCTCTCTATAAAATCTGTTGGAGTGCTATACGATACCACTGGCCAGCACGATGAATTCGCAAATAAATTACGTTCGGTTTTTGAACAAACAAGTAAGACGGCAGGAATCGCAATTGAATCGTCCAATACCTTTATTGAAGGCGACTTTGACTTCAAGGCCCAGTTGACAATGATGAGATCGCGCAAGCCGGATGCGGTCCTTGTGATCGGATACCGGGATAGTTCCAACAAGATATTGGACCAATCCCGACAACTTGGATTGCAACAGCCAATCATCTATCTGGGCTGCGTTCCCGACGAACAGAAGAATATGGCGGCTCAAACTGAAAAAGAAGAATCCGAAGTTCCCAAACCTGGACTCTTGGGCGTATTCGGTTCCGGCAAGGCCGACACCAAGGGCGTCCGGAAGGAGTAGAGGTTGGATAGACTCTCGATAATCTTAGCGATGATTGTCTTCACTACGACCCCACGGGCGCTGGCGTCTGGATGGTGTGAATCTAGTGCCGATACCAAGAAGGCCAAAGTCAGCTTCCACAAGACCTGCAAGGGTCACTACGAAGCCCAACTTATCCTAGCCGACTACTCGTTGGGCAAGACAGGCTCATCACCTTCGCTTCAGAAGCACTCGGATGACATATTCAATTTTTGCCTCTGTGTTGCTAACAAATTCGCCGTGCAGAGCACGGCCAATGAAAATTGCGAATTCTCGGTAACGGACGCAATCCCTTGGGAAAAACTCGAAATAGCATGGCAAAAGACATGCGGGAGGATGAAATGGAGTTCAAATCAATAGCGGCTACCCAAACGTGGTGGGCTGGCATTATTGCGCGAAGCCTACCAGCAATCGCGCTCTTTGTGTCGGCCTGTTCGTCGGCGCCCAAACATGAGATTGCCTCATCGGAGATCGTGCCGGATGCAGTCGTAGCCAGAATTGACGACTTAAAGGCACGCCCCGACTGGGTTTCAGAGTCACAGCCGTTCAAAATTAAGGATGGCACCGTGACCTCAATAGGCATCACAACCGCACCAGCCGATGGCACGCGCGTTGAAGCCTTAACGCGAATCGCTCAAAATAGCGGAAAAGCCGCCATTGCCGCCGCAGTAGAATCAAGACTCGAATTCATTTTTCAAAACGCTGAAGAGGGAGTCAGCTTCGACTCGACACAGGCGCGATACATAGGAAGCGAAGCCAGCAAAATCGTCACTTCTTCTATCCGCAGTGGACCTGTTTATTGGGAGAAGATCGCAACGTCATCTGACGGCGGAGAACGAAAGACCGTTTACAAAGTATTTGCCGCAGTCAACATGCCTGAGTCTGAACTAAAGAAAGCCATTTTGGAAGCCGCCCGAAAACGCGACGGAAAGTCCGGTCTGTCCGCCAATTTTTCCAAGAAGGTCGATGAGCAGTGGGATAGGTTTGCTTCCGGCGAATGAAAACCTTCAGATTTCCCATTCTGTTGCTTGCGGCGGCCCTGCCTTTGCCGAAGGTGATGGCAGAAGCCGCTGGCGGCAGAGTAATTACATTAACGTGCATTGGAACCGGAGCATCTTCTTCAGTTGCGCGACAGAGTGCCATTAGCGATTGTAAACGGGACGCGGCCAACTTTCTTTCCAAATCGACTGAGGTCAGGTCGCTTACGGTCGAAACCGAAGAGCGAGTTTCATACCACTCGTCAGTACAGGAAGACCTGACTGTTAAAAATTTGAATTGTGACCCTATCAATGAGGCCGTGCAAAAAATTGACGATTCATATGAAGTTAGGCTTCAGTGTCGCTTCGACCTTTCAAAGGCGGAAGTCGCTGAAACAGTGAAAGGGCCAAAGAGGCAACGGGCCAACGCGAGCTTTTTCGACTCCAGCGGGCGCAACGTTGCCACTGCCAATGCCGGTGAATTTATCCAGAGTGACAAATATCCCATTTCAATTTCTTCAATACCCATGTGTACCGAGGTTCTCATTAGGGGTGAAAAACCCCGAAGTGTCAAATGCACCGCGAATCCAACCGTATTGAATATGGAACCTACTGATGTGGAAATAATCATTCGGTCGAGCGGATTTATTCCAAGGAAGTTCAAAGTAAGCCCCATGGATAGAGAGAGGAGCTTTCATGTCACTCTGGAGCAGAACTAGAATATTTTTGGTTTTTCCGCTATTAATCTCATGCGCGTCCACCGTGGACCGAAAACAGGCAGCGGCGCCAACCTATAGACTTCCCACGCCAATAATAACCCTGCCGATAGCAATTCAGAGTTGGCTCAGTCAACCTTCCAACTCTGATAAGAGCGCATCGGAAATCGCCAACGGCATTAAAAGTAGAATGTGCTCGGATGGCCGAGCCAAGTGGAATCCAACCTATAGAGTTTCGGCATTTATTCCAAAACCGCCGTCTGGGACTGCGCTCGATGAAGCTACTGCACTCCGTGAGCGGTACGCCGCACGAATACGAAAATATTTAAAGTCCGACTTGCTCTTCAATATTTCCTATGACCCAAAGAAAAACATTCCCCGCCACAATCTAGGCGAGATTGATGTCGCGCACGGCTACCAAGTTTTTCCGCAATCCTTTGAGAAGATTCCTGCTTTTTTCCAGAGCCAGGAAACCACTAACCCAGACAAATATAGATTCCAAGTGACACAATATGACCCCATCCTTGTTGTCTTTCAAAGTAGTGGGAAAATGATTCTCGTTCCAAGCGACAATAGCTTTAGCAGGTACGAGAATTATAGGTCCGGATTTCTAGTGGAGGTTGTCAAAGACGCATGCGCACCCACGGGAGGAAATTGCGTTACCACCATGAACTACGTTATGGACCTACAGCTATTGCGAGACGGCTATGCGCTATTCATGTCCAAGGAAGAACAGATGGCCACATTTGAAAATCTGAAAAGCCATATGGAATTTCCCAGCAAAGACTACTTCGGCGAAACCTACAATCCGGGCGAAGCGCCAAAGTTTACCATCGGGCGTCTTCTTCAGGAGTCTGACGAATTTTGGAGAGCGTATTTTTCGTACTTTACCACGCTGAAGGAATCGCCAGGAGCCGACCCCAATTTTGTGGCCTATGACGTATCGCTGAATCTGGACACGTTCTGCAAATATGGGCGCCCCAAAGTTGACCTAGTATCGAATTAGCCAAAACCAACGCTCACTTTCACCTCCATTTCACAGCCGCCGCTCCGGACAACTTGTTCGACTTTCGGATGTCCACGCGGCTGTAACGTGTCCCGCTTCCAGCGGAGACGTGGTACGGTGTTGGCATGGACACCTTGACCAAAGCCCAGCGTAGCGAGCGAATGAAGCTTGTGAAAGCAAAGGGCACCAAACCTGAGAAGTTGGTAGCAAATATTTTGAAGTCAATGCGGGTCAAGCCCCACACTCATGACAGTTCTGTGCCGGGCAAACCGGATTTTTCTTTTTCTAAGCGGAAGAAGGCAGTTTTTGTTCATGGCTGCTTCTGGCATAGGCACGCGTCGTGTCACAACGGAAGAAGACTGCCTAAGTCTCGGCTGGATTTCTGGGAAAATAAATTGGATAAAAATAGAAGGCGTGATGCGCGAATTCTTCGTCAACTCAATCGCTTAGGTTGGAGCTATTTGGTTATTTGGGAATGCCAACTGGCCGCTCCAGATAGATTGGAGAAACGATTGCGCAGGTTTTTGGCATTGGGGGACCGACATTGAATTCAGTTGAGCTTTTCACGGGCGCGGGTGGTCTTGCGCTGGGGGTTTCCGCCAGCGGATTCAAGCATCTTGCTGTTGTCGAATGGGACCATGATGCTTGCAATACGGTCCGACTAAATCAAGAGCGCGGAAATACCCTCGTTGGGTCTTGGCCTCTTCATGAAATGGATGTTGCCCAGTTCAATTTTGATGGAATTGAGCAGGAAGTTGATCTGTTGGGCGGTGGTCCGCCATGTCAGCCCTTTTCACTCGGTGGAAAGCATAAAGGCCACACCGACGAACGAAATATGTTTCCGCAGGTTTTTCGTGCGGCACGTTCGCTTCGTCCTAAAGCCATTCTAATTGAAAATGTAAAAGGGCTGGCGCGTGCGTCGTTCAAAGACTACTTGGACTACATTCTTCTTCAGTTGGGTACTCCAGAAATTCAGAGAAAAAGAGACGAGGAATGGCGCGATCATGCCGCTCGTTTAGTCAAAGTGAAGTCCAACAAAGTAAAAACTGATCTTGAATACGATGTCCAAGTAAAGCTGATAAACTCCGCTGACTATGGTGTTCCTCAGCGTCGTGAGCGAGTTATCATTGTCGGATTTCGACGAGATTTGGGCGTGAAATGGACTTATCCTCCGCCCACACATTCGCATGAAGCGCTATTGTATTCACAGTGGGTCACGGGCGAGTATTGGGAGCGCCATGGAGTTCCTAAGAAGCATCGTCCGTCCGCCCCTAGCCGTTACAAAGGAAAGATTGAAAATCTAAAGACATTGCTGATGCCTCCAGCGGAGCTTCCATGGGTCACTGTCCGAGATGCGCTTACTGGAATGCCATGCCCTGAGCGGGACAAAGAAAAGAAGGAATTTGAGAACCATCATTTCAATCCCGGCGCAAGGTCGTACCCCGGTCACACAGGAAGCCCACTCGATGAGCCAGCGAAGACTCTGAAGGCGGGGGACCATGGAGTGCCAGGCGGAGAAAACATGCTTCTGCGCCCGGATGGAACCATTCGTTACTTCACGGTTCGTGAGTGTGCCCGCCTTCAAACTTTTCCAGACAATTATGTGTTCACTGGAGCTTGGTCGGAAGCCATGCGCCAGCTTGGAAACGCCGTGCCCATGAGACTTGCTGAAATAATCGCAACTCGAATCAAGGAAGAATTAGTCGCCGCGAAGAATCGTGGCAAATCAACACGCGGAAGGAATCGCAGCTTTGAAGAACCAACCATACAATCCCCTGGATAAGCATAATCTTGGCAAAAGCATCGCGGAGTCGATGCTTGCCAGCGACGTACAACCCTTACCACCATCTAATTTTGAGGGCGCCGGAATCTACGCGATCTACTATGTCGGCGACTTCACACCCTACAAGGCACTGAAAGAAAAAAATCTGAAAGAAAATTATTCGGCCCCAATCTATGTGGGCAAAGCCGTGCCAGCGGGCGCTCGTCGTGGTGGATTGGGACTCGATGCGAAGCCAGGTAAAGTTTTGTTCAATCGGCTTGCCGACCATGCCGCCAGCATTGAGCAAGCTAAGAATCTAAAGTTAAGGGACTTCAAATGTCGGTATCTTACAGTGGATGACATCTGGATTCCGCTTGGCGAATCCCTTCTGATCGAGATGTTTCATCCTCTCTGGAACCATAAGATTGATGGTTTTGGAAACCATGACCCTGGCGCAGGAAGACACAAGGGTAAGCGTTCGGCATGGGATGTAATTCATCCTGGAAGAAGTTGGGCCGATAGGCTTCAACCTAACCCCAAGAGTCAGGAGGCATGGTTGAAAGAAGTGAAGGAATTTATTGCCAAAGGGCGTAGGCCAGAAACGACGATTAAGATACCCAAGGGCGTATGAGGTGCATGATTATGACGACGTTGATATTGAGTATCTTTTTTGCTTCCCACTTCGCTGGCGCGCAAATAAGTCAATTGGAAAACATTTATCTGGGCATCAAGGCCGCAAAATTTGCCGAGGCGTCTAGGGCATTCCAAGCCAGTAAGTGTGATGAAGATGAAGTTTGTTTCGAGGGAAAAGATCAACAGGGCAAGGAATTGAAAATACTGCCTTCCGAAGTTCGACTGGACATTGCACTATTCAAATCCATTAAGTTCAACTGCGATCAGACCACGAACAAGGGGTGGGAATCGTTCCAAACCGGCTGCTACCAGGGAATTGAAGTAGCAAGACAGCAGGGGAAAATTGAGCGAATAAAGAGAATTTCCGGAGTTGATTTGTCTGCGTTTTTTTCTGCCTATGATCGGAGACATGATGAATTGAAGGCGGAGGAACAACGGAAGGGCGAGGAGCGCGACAAGATAGCACAGAAGAAAAGGGCCGCCGAAGAGGCAGAAAGAAAACAGAGGGCAGCCTCAGTTCAATTAAAAAATTCTCCAGAAGGAAAGAAGTGCCAGGCGATGTCGGAAGCCGCTTCAAGCAAAAAAATGTATTTGATGTGGGAACAGAACTTAAATTCCATTAAACGAGATGCTCAAGACGCTGGGGTTTTTACCGCAAAAATGCAGGCGGATATTGACCAGTCACTTTCTATGAGGCGCGCCTTTTTAGCTCAGAAAGAGAATGCGGAGAAAAAGATAAAGGCAATGGTTCAAGTGCAGGTGACAGCCGCGCGTTGCAAAGAAATTCTTCCGAATTTTGGGGCAAGCATGGCCGACAAATATCAGGGAGAGGAATAAAATCAAGGGGGGTGTCGAAGCGGACCAAAGCCCAGGAAATGTAAACAAATCATTCTTGTATTCCGATATTTGTTTAGCCCCAAGAACATTGAATCCAAGTGGAACCTACAGAGGCCAGGCAAGCGGCGTGAAAATTAAAGCCCTATTCAACAGCAAAGCGATCATACCCGTTTCTCTGATTGGCTACCTAATAATTGCGACAATCTTGGCTTATTCCAACAGCGGCACGATGGAGGAGTTAAAGTCGAATTTCGGTCACTATCTCCATGCTGGACTTAACGAACTTTCGATCTGGTTATTTATCCTGTCCTTGTCATGGATTCTCGATGCGAAACAGGAGATTGTACGATTTGGCAGGAAATCGAAGTGGTTTAAGATTTCGCAGTTGGTGGGCCAAATCATCCATAAGGATGCGACATTCGGAAGCGACTCAATCTATGAACTGTACACTGAATTGGTTTCCATCAATCCAAACGCGACAGTTAATCCGGGTACAAATCACAATTCCACCAATATGAACATCGCCAACATTCAGGAGCACCTAGTCCAATATCTGAGCAATGTCCTGTTCCACGCCAGCTTCTCAAAAAATTACCGAAGCAAGAAAGTGTCCTCAGAGGGAGATTTTTGGACTATGCTTCACCTCTTAAGAGCAAAGGTACAGAGTGAAGTGATCGAAGGGAGTGGCGGCGATGCCCATTAGTAAAGAGAAGTCCGCGCAAATCGTTGACCAAATTTACAAGCACATGGACAAAATTTCCGTACATGGAGGAATCGCGCCTGAAATCGCTGGCAGGGAGACGCAGCGCTTTCCTGGGGGGCGAGATGATTCTTTATTCAGCTATAGCTTTCATTACAAAGGGAAGCAGTTCGTAATTAAGGCCCTCCCAAAAATGTTTCGACTGATAAACGGAGCTTCCTTTGAACTCTTCCTCATTGAACAGTCTGGAGCCACTAGTCACGACGCCGAACAACTCTATCCGCCCATTCCTGAAACCGTTTGGGATGGCGCCCGCTACGACAGCCATATAGATGGAAAGCTTGAAAAGATATATGAGCATGTTCGCAAAGAGAAAGAGAACCTAGTTGACAGAAAACTTGGTGAAAATTTCTTTGATGAAGAATGACCCCAAGCTTTTCAGGTAGAAAAAATCATGGAAAACAAGGCCACTGTGTAGCCGACAAAAAAGAGCCAGGGCAACGACAACTCAATATGCGTTAACGGCCAATAGACTCTTCTGTCGGTTCCCGACTTCAAAAGAAGTTCCCACTCGGTTTTGCCATACGGTCGCGCCGGTAGTTTTTCTTCCAGTACGCCAATGATTTTAAATTTGGCGCCATTTAACTGCTTGTATGAAATTATAAGTCTCCACCAGAGGAACAGTTCCAGGCAAAGAACAAAGTAGGGGAAAAACAACAGGTACGGTTGTCGAAACGAAATTCCCTTTTCAATGATGGCAGGTCCCGCTGACAAAACCGCGCCATTTATGCTCAGGAAAAAGGCGTTTGCCACGTCCCGCCTGGCGCTGATCTTGTCAGCCATTTCGACATACAGTTTGTATTGCTCCAGGATTGTTGCCTGGCAATCAGCTTTCCCCGCGAACTTCGCAAGCACCGCCTGATTCCAAAGGTGATCTGATATTTTGTCCTTGCTCATCGGCTGCCGTGAATTAGCAATTTCAAATTGTCCCATGTCCAATCATACATCTTGTCCGCAGCACTCGCCGTCGTCGGTTTGGTGCAGACTTTGTCCTTGTATCCGGTCAAAAGAAAATAAGGAACGCTTTGGTCTTTGGCCGCTTGCAACTCGAACGCGACGCCCGTCGCCGTATGGGTGTTCGCTCCGCAGATCACCGCGACAACATCGGCCCGGCCAACTCTCGCTTTTACCTTAGTCTTCCAGTCACCTTGCAGTGGCTCCTTCACTGATCTGTCGATAATATCGAACGGCGAGTCGGTATGTTTCGCTTGTCCGGCGAACAGATTTCTCAACGCTTCGTCATTGTCGTAGTCAAAACTGATAAACACATTTTTCTTGCTTGCCATTTTCCCTCCTAAATTCCGCGAGCAATGGCCTGCTCGATTGCAGATGTAATTTGGGCTGGTTCCCAACCAGCTATCGGTGCGCCAATTTCTTTCAAAACGGGCGGCGTGCGTCCACGGGATTCCTTTAGTCGCACGCCACAGACCGGAATCCTGTGCGCGATTGCCGTTTCAACTTCCCATTCCACCCAATCTCTCCAAGCAGTTCCGTTGCCCACCATACAAATGAGCACATCCGACGCTAGAATCTTGGACTTGAGCGCCTGTCGGATATAATTGCTGCTATCGGACCTCACTGCCCGCCTAGAAAGGGAGTCGTCCACATCGAACTGAAGGTTTGGATTTGTTAGCATTAACCGGAAGCCCTGAACAAGCCGCAGGTCGTTTGAGTGAAAGCTAATGAACGCCTTCCTGCGGCGAGGATGGTACGACAGGTGCCCGGCGTATGCCCGCCTAAGTTCGGAAAGGGACTCGTAGCCCCGGCTGGCTAATAAATTGCCCAGACGCTGATCATCCCGAACATTGAGATCAAGGCCATATGTGGCCTCGACCGTTTGAATCTTGGTGTCGCCCCGCTTAGCTCTGAACATCAATCCTGGACCAGCTTCAGGCTTCTATTTTTTTCTGTTGTAAGGACTTTGATTTGTCGGCTTCAGGGAAATTCCCTCTTGTGAAGCGCGATTGCGAACGGCTTCAGGTGTCCGTCCCAGTTTTAGGCCGATGACCCGCGTGGGCGTGTTTTGGTTCGCCAGCTTTTGAAGCTGCGAAACCTCGCCTTGACTCCAACCCTTGCCCGAATTCCTGGTGCTCTTAGACATGAATCCCCCCCCTTATGAAATATGGACCCACAAACTATGGGATTGAGCATGGCCCCCGTCAAGGCGATGGGAAAATTTAAACACTCATCTGTCCCGTCCCTTAAACCCACTGCGGGATTTGAGAATCGTGGCCCGATGCTGGGTTTACCCTTGAAAATGACGCGCCGTTATGAGACGATTAAGATGTTCCTTCCATCTCCCCAAAAATAAGCCTCTACAACTCGTTTAGTTTACCGTGGCCCATAGGCATTGCTTCGCCCTGGCGTCACACGCACATCCCCAATCGACCTTGAAATTCAGTGTCCGTGAGCGTCGCCTTGCCAAGGCGAAGGTCGCGGGTTTGAGCCCCGTCTCCCGCTCCAGTTAAAATTAAGATTTCACGAATTCGCGTATTCACGAATGCAAGAATTCACGAATATAATCAGCCGTGGTCACATTCAAATCGACAGCTGACGCCATCGATGCACTTTTGGAAAAAGTGGGCAAAGTTTTGCGCGTGGCCACGCCCCTGGGGGCGGGGAAACCCAATCTACTGCTGAACGAACTTTACCGGCGGGCGAAGCAAGATCCTTCACTGGATCTGGTCATTATGACCGCGTTGACTCTGACCAAGCCATCTGGGAAATCCGATTTAGAAAAAAGGTTTCTGGGCCCTTTCGTCGATAGGGTTTTCAAAGACTACCCCGATCTCGATTATGAATTGGACCGCTTGGCCGGAAAACTTCCGGCCAACGTGAAGATTGTGGAATTTTATTTTCCCGCGGGGAAATACATCGGCTGTCAGTCGGCCCAACAAAATTATATTTCTAGTAACTACACACATGTGACCCGCGACCTACAGAGCCGAGGAGTGAACGTACTTCTTCAGCAAGTCGCGGTGGATCCGAACTCCACCCCGTGGACGTTTAGCCTGTCTTGTAACGCAGATGTCACCGGAGACCTTCTGCCGGAAATTCGAGCCAAAGCCGATCGGGGTGAACCGGCCGCCATCGTCTTTCAAGTCAACTCTCAGCTACCCTTTATGACCGGCCACTGCTTAGTGGAAGAGTCTCAGGTCGATTTTCTCGTCAACAACGAAGGCGGACATTATCACCTGTTCAGCCCCCCGAACGAGGCCATTTCCGATGTCGATTATATGATTGGACTGAATGCGAGCACCCTCATTCGCGATGGAGGCGAGCTACAAATTGGCATCGGCGCTCTCGGCGATGCCATCACCTACGCCCTTTTACGACGCCAGCAAGACAATCGAATCTATCGAGAAGTCTTGGATCAGCTCGACTTTTCTAAAAAATTCCCATGGACAGAGCAGGTGGGTCGCGACCTCAACCCCTTTCGAGCTGGCCTATTTGCCGCGACCGAGATGCTGGTCCCTGGGTTTTTGCACTTACTCGACGCTGGTATCTTGAAGCGCCGAGTTTATGATGACGTGATTTTGCAACGCCTCTTAAATGAACGAAAAATTACCGAGGACGTCAGCGCACAAACTCTGGAGCATCTGCTCCGTGCCCGAGCCATTGACGAAGTCATCGGAAAAAGAGAATTCACCTATCTTCAGTATTGGGGCGTTTTCCGTGCCGACTTGTCATTCGAAAGTGGCGTGCTGGTCACATCGGATGGACAAAGAATTGAAGCTCACTTAGGCAAACTCGACAGTCGCGAAGCGATTTTCAATCGATGCCTCGGGAATCGTTTGAAAAATGGTCGAATGGTCCACGCCGGTTTCTTTCTTGGACCACAGGACTTTTATCAGCGGCTTCGACAGCTTCCCATGGAGATCCGCGACCAAATCGACATGCGAAGCGTGACCAAGATCAATCAACTCTATGGCCACGAAGAAATAGATCGCCTGCACCGACGTTACGCACGTTTCGTCAATACATGCATGATGATCACCATGGATGGCTCCGCCGTTTCCGATGCACTGGAAGACGGCACCGTGATCAGCGGAATTGGCGGTCAGTACAACTTCGTCGCCATGGCGCACGCGTTACCCGAAGGACGATCCATTCTCAATGTGCGTTCCACCCGCGGGGAAGGCTCGAGTCTTCGATCCAATTTGGTGTGGAACTACGGCCACAACTCGATCCCCCGCCAACTACGCGACATCGTCGTCACCGAATATGGCGTTGCCGATCTGCGCGGAAAGACGGATGCGGAAATTATCGATTCCCTTTTACGTATCAGTGATTCGCGCTTTCAAAGTTCTCTGTTGGAACAGGCTCGGAAGATGGACAAGATCAGTGCCGACTACCGGATTCCCGAGGCTTATCGACACAATCTTCCGGAATCCCTAAATTCCGCGATGGGTAAGTACCGGTCCCATGGGTTTTTCCCACGCTATCCATTTGGTTGTGACTTTAGCGACGTCGAATTGGAGCTGATCGAAGCCTTAAAGTCTTTAAAACGGGCGACCCAGGATTGGACCGAAATGACCAAGAGAATTGTTCAGTCCGCCGCTCGATCTTCGTCTTCCCACCGCTTTGAAGAGCATCTTCAAAGAATGGGGCTGAGCCATGCCACCGGGATTAAGGAACGACTGACGCGCCGATTGCTTCTGCAAGCCCTTTACTCGGCCACCACGGGTAGACAACCAAATTGAGAAGGATTTAAGCGCATTCCCAAAGCGTGGCAAAAACGCGCGTATTGAAGATGCGCCTCTGCCCATCCCGTAATGGTCAGATATTCGGCCTCAGCCAAACGGCTCTGATCAACTAAAGTGTCATTTAAGGAGCTTCGACCGGCCCGCAACCGTCTTTGCGTGTCTTCGTATAAAGAGAGGGCCATCTGCCTCGACTTTTCCCGATGAGCCGCGGTTTGAAGCGAAGTTTGAAGTCTGGCGCTCCCCTGTTCAAAGTCGGCTTCGGCATTGCGCCGGGCGACTTCCAATTGTTTTTGCGCAATGGACTTTTGCGCCACCTGAACCCGGTAGTCCGCGTGCTGTTTCAAATCCATCAACGGTACGGTCAGAGTCAAAGTGGTTAACCAACCCGTGTCCTTGCGAGATTCGTAATCAAAATATCCATAATCGACGCTGAGATCGAGCGAAGGCAAAAAATCACGAAATTTGGCTCTCTCAGACTGATCCTGAGCCTCCAAAGATTCTTGGGCGGACTTCCAACTTGGAACTTGCTGGACCTTGAAGTCCTTTTTTAGCCAGGCCGCGGCCAAATTCGGCGTCAGAAATGAAGTCCATGGCCATGTGTCACTGGTGACGTCCAGAGAACCGAGCTCACTTCGAAGAACCGCACTCGCCGCTGAAAAACTATTTTCAGCATCGCGAAGCTTGGCCTCCGAATTGCTTTTTTCAATGGTGGCCTTCTGCGCCTCTTGCAGAGGAATCAGCCCCTTTTGGTAGCGAGCTTGTTGAATCTCTTCCAACGACTGATTCAGTTGGAAAATATTTTTAGCCACTTTGACTTGAAGATCCGCCTTAACGTAGTTCACCAGGTATTCGAGATTTTTCAATTCCCGAGTCAAAATCGTTTCGGTCAACTGGGATTTTTCAGATTCCAGACTGGCTCGGCTACTGTTGATCGAAGCCCAGTCGGAGCCACCGTGAAAGAGGTTGATCTTACCTCCCAGCGTTCCCAACTTCGTTCGACTGTAGGTCGCATCGTTTTTCTGTGTCTCTACACCTTTCGCGTAAAGCGCAGGAAAGAAAAGGGACCGAGAACTCCAGAGTTCCGCCTGAGCCTTTCTGACCTCGGCCTTTTTCACGAGAATCAATTGGTCTCTGTTCTCTAAGACCGAAAGCGCTTCGTTGAAGGAGAGACCAAAGCTAAAGCATGGCATGAGAAAAACAATGAAGCCCACCAAATTCATAATGAAAGCTCCGACAAGGGGCCTCTTTCCATTCGGGCCTTGGCTCGCGTGCGACGCCATTGCCAATAGTTCACTTGCAAGGCGGGCACGATAAATAGAGTAAATAGCATGGAGATCCAAAGCCCACCCGTAACGGCAATTCCTAGAGGCTGAAGAACCCGACCGCCTTCACCAAGACCCAATGCCACCGGCAACATGCCGATCGCCGTCGTAAGCGAGGTCATCAGGATGGGACGAAGGCGCGCATGGGCCGCCTCAAGAGCCGCCTCTTCGATCGATCGTCCCTGCGCCATCAGTTTATTGAAAAAGTCGACCAATATGATGCTATTGGCGACAGAGATTCCGTTGAGCAGAATGACCCCAAGCGCCGAGTTCAAAGACAGCGTGCTGCCAAAAATGGCTAGCGACAAAATCACTCCGATAATTCCCAGTGGAACCGATATCAACACAAGCAATGAACTGACCACATCGCCAAGCTGAATCACCATGGTGACAAAAATAAGAAGAATGGAGAGGCCAATCGCCCAGCCGAGCTGTTTCAAAGCTCCATTCAGCTCATGTTGAGCATCGTCAAATTGCACGGTCATATTTCCGATCCGATCTCGATTCTCCGCCAGCCAATTCTTAATGATTTTTTGCGCCTGAAGAACTTTTCCGTCCACTCCCGATTCCTGACCCTTGTCCTGCTTAGCCTGAAGTAAAACGACGTCTTGTTGATTTTCCCGATGGCGCGGTGGCTCTCCTGCCTGGATCTGCACTTCGGCCAGGGCTTTCAGTGGAATGATTTTGTTGTTCACACCCAAAGGAAAAGATGCAAGATCCTCGATCGTCTTGATCGTGCCCTCCGGGTAATGAAGAACCAAGTCAAAGACGCGGTTATTGAGCACCCACTGGCCAATCGATCGCCCCTGCGTGGCAATTCGCGAAATATCCGCCAGATCTCCGGGGATCACATTGGCCCCTGCTGAGATCAATGGAGACCATTGGTCCATGTGGGGACGAATGACAATCTCCTCGGACTTCTCATGATTGGGCTCCTGCCAAACACGACTGAAGATCTTTTGACTTTGTAAGGCTTCATCCAGTTCATGCGCAAGATTCAGGCGCTCGCGGGAAGTCCCACCCAGAATCGAAGCCTGAAAATGGGGCGGGTCCGGTATGGGGAGTTCCGACGGATTCCATGGAATAACAAAGAATTTCATGAAGGGCGTATTCTGAAAATACTCTTGGAACTCTTTCCAAGCCGATTGCATGCGGCCTTTATCACTGAGTCGAGCCATGACGGTAGCCCGATTCGCACCGCGAATTTGAGTGAAGGTGTAGTTGATATCCTTGCCGAATTTCTTCAACAAATTAGATTCAACTTCCGCCGCCTGTTCCTCCATCTGACGTATCAGCGTGTTGCCCTGGGTATTCAGCGCAATGACCATCCAATCGGTATCTGGCGTTCCGATAATTTCCCGTGGAAGACGAGGAAGAACCACGCCCACCAAAATCGCCAAGGTGGCGATCAAGCCGGCGTAAGTGAACAATTGAACTTTTCTTCGGCGAAGAAAGAGTCCCAACGTTGAAATATAAAACTTCTCGAGCCAATGGAGTTGCTTTTCCAGAGGGGAATGGGGCGATTTCCCGCCATCACGGTCCATCAGTTGCAAACGAATGGTCGGCACTAGAATCAGCGCCACAACGGCGGAAAATCCATGCGAGAACACAACCGTTTTCGCCAAGTCACCTAAGATGGCGTAGCTCAAATCGGAAGTGAACGCCAGCGGAAGAAAAACAACCAACGAGGCGATAGTCGACGCAATCACCGGCAGTCGGACTTCACTCACAGCTCGGACCACCACGGCCAGGCGGGATTGGGCGTCCATTGGACCTTTATGCATCTCAAAATGACGAAAGATATTCTCCATCACCACGACCGACGCATCCACGTTCATTCCCGCGGAAAGAGCCAGACCACCGAGCGAAATCAAGTTGATATTGATCCCATTCATTCGCATCAAAATAAAGGCTAAAACAATACTCAGAGGTATTTCGATAGCAGCCGTGGCCACATTTCGAAGGCTCCCGACAAAGAGAAACAAAATGACCACGGCCAAACAGGCCGCGAGTATCACTTCATGAAACACGTTTTCAATCGAGTTTCGAATGAATTCGGAAGGATCGACCAGCACCCGAGACTGAACGTCTTTCGGCCACGAAGGTCTGAGTTCCTCCACGATTTTCAAAATGGACTCGGCCATCACCTTGATATTTCCACCTGGCGAGGGCGTAGCGAAAAGGATCAGGCTGGGCGAACCGCTGGTTTTAAAGCTTCGCGAATTCTGCGCGGAAGTCTTAAGCTCGACATGACCCACATCTCGCAGGTGCACAGCGCGCCCGCCCGAAGCCATGACAGGAATGCTCTTAAGATCTTCTAGGCCGATCGCTGGACGGGGCATTTGCACCCGTAAGTTGTTGGTATTGACCAGAAGCGAACCACCGTTTTGGGCGTTGGTGGCCAGCTCAACGGCCCGAGCCACATCACGCGGCAAAACGCCCAACGCCGCCATGTTTTCGGGATTTAACTCAATGCTGACTTCTTTTTGCGTCGGGTTCCACAACGCCGCCTCATCGGCATTCTGAATTTGCGCCAGCTTTGGGGTTAACGAGGGCTCGAGCAATTCATAAAGTTCATCAAGACCGCGCTTCTCGCTGTAAAAACTCACCGCCAAGAAGCCCGAGTTTTCGGACCAAGACCAAACCTGAATATGGTCACGCATTTCCCGTGGGAATTGGCCACTCAATCCAAAGATTGAAGTCTCTACTTCCTTAACGGCTCGCTTTTGTTCAACCCCCCAATCAAAAACGATCTTGAATTGAGCTTTGTCACTTTGATAATCCGTTTGAAGCTTTTCAATCTTGATCGCTTCGTCCGCCAATGAACGCATTCGATTTTCAATTAATCCACCATAAACCTTGGCGAACTCATCGGGGGTTAAACTGCTGTAAGGCACATTGACAACGACAGTGGGCTTACTGCTGTTAGGGAACATGGAAATGGGTAGCCCCACGCCCGAGAATATCCCAAATAGGGCTAGTAGGCCCAAGCAGATGTAGACCCTAAGAGGAGAACTGTAGATGAGGCTCAAAGGGCTTTCCCTTCGGCATTTTCAACTTTCACTTCATCGCCATCGGCGACGAATCCGCTGGAACGCTCGACGACTAAATCTCCCTCTTTGAGTCCATCGACAATTTCAACTTGGCCTCGAAGCCTCTCACCGAGTGAGACTTCCTGTTTATGTGCTTTGCCATCAATCACCAATCGAACGAAATTCTTGTCTTGGGCTTGCACGACAGCATCTTCAGGCACTAAAAATCCGTGGTGGAGGTTGGCTTTGAAGGTCACCTTACCAATCATCCCGGGTCGCAAGGTTTTCACCTGCTCGGAATTCGCGGGAAGAAGCTCCGCCGTCGCGGTGCCGGTGGCTGGATCCACCACAGGGCTTACACCTACAACCTTAAGATCAACCGGGTTTTTGAACGAAGGTATTTCAAGCTTGCCCAAAAGGCCCGACCTCAAGAGACTGACATCTTTAGCCGGCACTTCCACAAGAATTCGAAGGCTCGCTGGGTCGGTGACCGTTGCCAACTTTTGGCCTTTCGTGACCAAGGCCCCTTCGGTTACGAAAAGCTCACTCACAATGCCCGACACCGGGGCAATGGTTGCGGCCGGGGCGTACTGAAACACGGGATCTGTCTGCTGAACAGTGAGCACTCGGCGTCCCCGTGTCACAGGTTGTCCCAGCTGGGCGTGAATTCGTCGTACCACCCCGTCGGCTTCCGCCAAGACCGTGGCTTGAACCCGGGTCTTTACCGCTGCGGGATAAGTGAGCGCCTGCCCGATTTCCACCTGCTTTGAGGGACGCACCACCACAGTGGGGGTCGTTGTGGCCGCACCCGCCGGCGCGACGCTGATAAGGCCGAAAAAAATGGCAAGCCAATACCGCATGAAGCCCTCCTTCAGAAGTGGGGGAATTTACCATTATTATGGATAGGTACTGAAAGCACAGATGCGAGGTTGCAAATTTTATACTTAGATAGAAAGTGCGCTGACCCCAATGCTATCGATTGGTTGCACCCGAGGGCGCGGGCCCTTCACTTGGTTTGAGACGCTTCGCCCAGGGAGGGTTGACGATCGAGGTGTCGTCTTTATCAAAGACCCCATCTGCGGCCATCTTCTCAGCGTGACTTTTCACCTGAGCCTTTTTCGCATCATCCATTTGGACGCCCTGGCGCCGGAGGGACTCCCCGCAGCGCATGGTGTATTCGCGAATGGCTTCCTCTCGTGGACAAATGGAACACCACTCTTTGAGATACTTCGTCAAGGCGACTCCACTCGCTGGCGCCGGCATCGGTCGATCCAGGTCACATCGATTGCAGCCCGCTTGTCGATCCCCTTGGCTCGCATGCTCTAACATCTGGCCACCAACGGCAATCTGAGTGGTGGAACCTTTGGCGCAGGTTAAGTGAAGTTGGTTGCAGGCCGAAACACAGGAGCCCATAACGGTCGTCTCGATTCTACACTTTTTCTGACAGGCCTTTTCGATCGCCATCATTAATTCCTGATGACAATCGACACATCCACCGCCGGCATTGTAGGTCAAAACTTGAATTGTGCCATCCTTTTGCGGCTTCAGTTTCTTGATTATTTCGTTGAGGGATTTTTCATCGCGGGATTCGCCCTTCTCCGAATCGTTGATCTCTCCCGAGACATAGATCATTTGATTTCGACCCTTTCCACAGTAGCGGATAAGGCCTTCACCACGATCCTCATCATCGCCTGGGGTGATCGGATTTTCGACACACTGATCAGGGCTGAAGGATCCGTAATAGGTGGCATTGGCGTCTGCCCGCGCGATCGCGAAGCTTGCCACCAAAGCAAGGGCCTGTAGAGGTATCTTTATGGCGTTGGTCTTGTACATGGTATGAGTGTATCTCGCGTGACGGCTTCCAAGCACTAGAAAAATCTCTCGGATTGGCTCGAAACCCATCCAACTCCTGCCACCAAATCAAGACGCGAATTCCTCATCGAACCCGCCTTCACCCTCCCACCCCATTTTCAATTGATGTTCAATTTAGTTGCGACTCTTGATCATAATCCACAGACATTTGCCAAGACTGTAAGTGACCTTCATATTCCCCCCATACCAAGGAGGTTTTATGAAGTTCGTATCTCTCGCACTTATGCTCGCTTTTGCCGGTGCCGCCCACGCCGATGGAACCAGAGGCCAACAGGCGGCCGCCGTTGTGAAGACCGCCGTGGCCCTGTTTGAGGCCAGCTACAGTCCCGACGCCGTTCACGCGTTCACCTCGGTTGAGGCCGTACGTGTTGGGCATGAGGACTTTCAAGTGAAGATTAATATGGGAGACCAATTTGACCCATTCGTTCTTCGCTGTCTTGAAAACGAGTCGACGGATCCCGTGACGTGGGATTGTAAAGAAGCTCGTTAGTCCAGTCGAGCGAGCCACGCAAAAGTCCAAATCTAATTTCAGGGGCCCTACTTTGATCTGGCCCCTGAATATCCGTTTTTACACAGTCCGGTGGCCCGTTTAGAATGAGGTCATGAAGGTTAAACTCTGGGGAGTGCGCGGTTCACTCCCAACACCCTTGTCGCCCGATGCGATTCGCCATCGCCTGGAAACAGCCCTTACTCAATTTGAAAAATTGAAGGCGGCCGATGTTCCAATCACTGCGCGAACGTTTTTGGACACTCTACCCGCGGGCGCATTTTTTGGCTACGGCGGCAACACGATGTGTGCCGAAGTGACCCATGAGAATAGCCGCTTGATCATTGATGGTGGATCCGGACTAAGAACTTTTGGCGACTGGATCCAGAACGAACCTCGTATCGACGAATTTCACATTTATATGACTCATTTTCACTGGGACCACCTCATTGGACTGCCCTTCTTCTTGCCTCTTTATAGTGAAGGTAAGGTCGTTCACTTCTACTCGGTGGATGACGACCTGGAACCCTCCTTAAGGACTATGTTTAGAAAACCCAACTTCCCCGTTCCCTATGAAGTCGTTTCCAAACAGATTCGCATTCACAAAATCAAACCCCGCGAACCCCATGCCATTGGAGCTTTTCAAGTGACGCCCTACCGGCTGGATCATCCCGACGCCAGTTGGGGCGCGCGAGTGGAAGCTGGCGGAAAATCCTTGGCCTGGGCGGTCGACACCGAAGGACTGCGGGTCAGTCGTGAAGAACTCGGTGAAGATGTGAAGCTCTATCAGAATGCAGATCTATTGGTATTCGATGCTCAGTACTCATTTGAAGAGGCTCTCGAGAAAATCAACTGGGGCCACTCTAGTGCACCGATTGGTCTGGATCTCGCCTTACGAGAGGGCGTCCGCCAGGTCCTTTTTGTGCACCACGATCCCAATGCGGCGGACGATACCATCCGGGGGGCCGAGGAAGCCACCCTCCATTACCACGAAAATCTTCGGCGCCAGCTGAAAATCCAAGGCGCCAAGCCACCCGCATTGAAGTGGCGCTTTGCTCGGGAAGGCGAAACCGTCGATCTCTAGCGTTTCAATTTGAGACTCCAAAGGCTCTGATATTTTCAGGCTCGACCTCAGTCGTGTAAACTAAAAAGCACAGGGTATGGGAGCCTAATGGTAACAGCAGAAGCAGTTTATGCGCGCCTTCGCGTCGAGTGTCCAGCGGCCTCACAGGATCGCACGTGGGAAATTCAAGAGCGTAGCTGGCGCGTGGGAAGATCGACAGATTGTCATTCTTCGATCGACCATCCCCTACTCGGGAGCGAGCAATTCCAAATCGACGAAACAGCGGAAGGGTTTTTTGTTACTGATTTTGGCGGGCGCTATCGCACCCGATTAAATGGCGAATGGCTCAATCCGTACGTTCCCACTTCCATTAAAAATGGGGACGAACTGCAGGTCGAGGCCATCCGCATGACTTTCGAAATTCCGGCAAATTGGATAGCTCAACCGGCCCTTTCGACGCCACCACGACTGTCCTTAGTCCACACACCGATTTTTGTCTGCATGGCTTTGGCTCTTCTAGTGGGAATCATGCTACGTCCTATACCCACGCAAAATCACTGGTCCGACACGTCCGCCGGGTTGGCGACCACCCGCTTGGATCAAATCGAAACGAATATTCGAGCCACGATCGAGTACTGCGCGCGCTTTGAGGGGGCTTCACTTAAGGAGACTCGGAGATGTCTGGCTCCTGCCATCGCAGTCAACCCCCAACATCCAGCCATACTAAAAGCCTTGGAGTCTGTTGAAACTTCGCGCGAACCGGCCAAGGCCTCCCACTAATACTCGACTGGAATGGGATCCAGAGATCGCCACAAATACCACACGGCCACACTGTTCCACGGATCAAAGCGACGCCTAAAGATCTGCAGTTGCCGATCACTGACGGGGTATCGTTTGCCGTAGGCCAACGCCAAGGCCTTCTGCAGCCCCAGATCAGCCACCGGAAACACATTAGGCCGAAGCAAATGAAAGATCAGAAACATTTCCGCCGTCCACCGTCCGATTCCGCGCACCACGGTCAGCTCTGCGATCACCTCTTCATCGTCCATCTCGCGCCAGCGCTCGGGGGCCACCGAACCATCCAAAAAATGCCGAGCCAAATCGCATGCGTACTCCACCTTACGACCTGAAAGTCCGGCCTTCCTCAGCCGCTCGGTCTTGCAAGCTACGATGGTAGTTGGATCTGCTGGATTCACCTGAAGGCAAAGCTTCTCCCAAACACTCTGCGCCGCCTTTACTGAGATCTGCTGACCGACAATGGATCTGAGAAGTGTTTCGAAGGCCTCTCCGCGCGACCTGAGCCTTTCGCCCCGATAACTGGTAATGAGTTTGGCCATAACTTCATCTCGCGAGCTCAAATCCCGACAGGCCTTCACCCAAAATTTTGGACTCATCAACCGACCGCCCATTTGCGAATAGAAAAGGTACGCAAACGCCAAATGGCCCCATCAGTCAAGAAGTGATGAAAATTCACCACGCAAAAGACAGCCGCCAATGCGATTCTTTGTTCAAACCCGATCCAACCCATAAAATAGGGGATTCCGTAGTAAATCAAAATCCCACCGCCCACCAACGCCAGCAGATAAGTTACGATCCGGGACAAGGAGACACCCTGAATATTGCGCGCCCCAGACTCGTTCATATGAAAGACTCCCGATACGGCTATGTACTGACTGCCATGAAAGAAGGCCGGAATGAAATACCACAGGATAGAATCCAGCAAGCCTTCCGACAGAAAAAAAAGGGTCATGGAGCTTAAAAGAACGACGGCTGGTAGGGGCGGCCACTCAGCTCTTTTGATTCCAAACCAAAAAATCAGAACCACACATGCGGCCGCCACCAAAATCAAAAAGACTTTTGCCACCGTAAAAACCTCGAATGGCAGAATCGGCGTTGGTAGAGCTGAAATATTAAGAACTCGGGCTAGCGTATCCGGATAGATCATTCGAGTGACAGCCACCTTAAGCGAAACCGCCCACACCAAAAGCTGCCAAGACAGCCGAACGACCTCTGGGATCTGATAGCCTTGCTTCAGACCATATAGTAAACAAAGTCCATAGACCTGTCGGGCATAGTGCCAGCCCACTAAGATTCCATAGAGTCGAACAAAGAGCGCCGCCATAGTCTCGGACCGGGCTCCAATCCAGGTCAGACCAAGAACGGGCAGGATCAGCAGAAATCCATATTCAAAATAAGACTGTCGATTCGCCGACGAATGATAAAGACGAACAAAGGTCGCCATCGTATGCGAATTGGCAAGTAGGTTGACACTGACTAGTAGAAAAATCGTGAAGGTCGCTGAGTTCTGATACGAGTATCCTAGTCCCAACATCAATCCGGTCAACCCAGCAAGAATCCAAACCATTCCGCCACAAACAAACAGAAGATCTAAACTTGGTGTCAGAAACCATCTTCGGGCCACAACATCCATGGCTTTGAGCTTAAGGGAGGTCGGCGAATATGGCTAGCCAGGACTAAGGACGTGTTTCAGGTGGCAGCAAGGCCTCTTCACAACTTGAGATATATCCGGGTAACCCTTCGGCCTTCGAGCTTCGAGCAAATTTCACGCCTTGTTGAATGGCTTCTTCCCAATTGGATTGAACCAACCCCATCGGGACAACCTTGCGCAACGCTCGAGCCCAAGTGAATTCAGAGTGCGTGCTCTTACATTTTCGGCAGCCCCCCGCCTTACGAACAAAAGAGGCCAGCGATCTATAGGGAGCGTCTAGCATTTCCGGCAACGACTTCGGCAAATCCCCAGGTTCGTAGACGTGTTCATCGATTTCATCGCCTACATAAAACCAATTCTTCGCTATCATTCTTCGATGAAATTCGACCACATCTAGGTGCGACCAATCCTCCACCACCTCGACATAAATCTTCTTTCCGGGGCGCCGAAGCAGCACGGCCATGGCTTCATGATGACCGTCCACCAAATACAAACGTCCTTCTGGTCCTATTACGACGGGCTCCGGATCTTCACGCAAATGGCGGTCGAGTTCCCGCTTGCTCATGCCCTTCAAGCGCTTCATTTTATAGTGCACCCACGCCATTCCGACAAATTTTTGGGTGGGGATTAGAATCTGGGGATGGACCCGCAAAAGGGGTCGTTCCGCCATGGCGGACGAAGTGAAGCCACCCCATAGCCCCATAGCTAACCCAAAAATGAGAATCAAATTCCGGCAAATAGACATGGATCCAGACCTTATACTGGATATTGAGAACGGCCGAAATGGCCTTAACCAAATCCTGTCGGGAGCTGGAAAAATTTCGTTGTTTGACTACGGCCTAGGCAATTGGTCCGAGGGCCAGACCACCTTGCACACCTGTGCCAAACCCCCAATAATAAAGGAATGCAGGCCCCTAAGATCGAAGAATTTATGGTCCAGCCGGTTTTTCGCGTCACGCCGGAAATGAAGCTTTGGGAGGTCGCTGAGCTCATGATGAAAAAGCGCATTAGCGGAGCCCCAGTGGTCGACACGGCCGACCGAGTGGTCAGCGTGATTGGAGAGGGACTTGTACTTCGATTGGCGGCCACCGACGGGCTTGAGGCGACGATTGCCCATTGCCTCCCGAAAATGACTCCGGCCAAGAATCTGATCGTGTTAGGTCGAAGTGACAGCTTTGCGGACGCCTACAAAGCATTTTTGAAACACAATATTCACCGCATACCGATTGTCGACTCCGCCATGATGCTGGTCGGGATTATCTCCCGCACCACCATCTTGCAAATGTTTGTCGAGTCCCACTACGGCAAAAAAATTGTACGCCAGTCGAGTTAGTTATTCTAAAAATCCAGAAGGCCGGTGATCGGATTCGCGCGGGGTGACGTCCTTCATCTCTCGCGGATAAAAAGGGCGATCCTCGGGGGCCCATGTTCGAGAGCCAAACTTGATCTGAAAACTTCGTCGGCCCGACCAATAGGCCACAAGCCCTGCCATGACCGACAAATCCACGATCGTCGCAAAAAGAAAAGAGCCAATAGCCACAGGCGCAACAAAAACCAACAAAACCCAAGCGTAAAATGCGCCCGTCAGTGATATTTGCTCAACCAGTGAAAGAGTCAGCCAAATCCCCAAGACGGCGGGAAGGTTGACCAGAATCAGGGCCTTTAGGGCGAAGAGCACAACGCGCATGGGGGCAAAATCCCTCGAATCGCGGCTGAGTTCAAGCCTTACTTATCAAAATCCAGCCTTTACAAGGGCCTCTTCGATCAGACCCCTTCCAGAAAACTCACACTTCAGCGCGGATAAGAACATGAACACGCCACCCAGTTTTCGGTCCAAGAACACGAGTTCACGAGGCGGCGCCCGAAGTTTATATGAGAACGAAAGCTTGATCGCCTGCTGGGCCACTCGTTTGGGCAAATCACTGGTGCCCCAGTCGTACGATCCAGACTGCGTGGCAAAAGGCTCCGTAATTAGGTAGCAAATACGAACATAGTCCTGAACCAACTCACTTCGGTCCTCCGGCTGCAAGAGACCCAGTCCTCGCCCGCCCTCCTCGACCAAACGGGCGTTTCGGTCCAGCGAACCTCGAATGACCTTCACATAACTTCGCAAAAAATCCTCGGGGACCGAGCGCACCGCACCGAAATCGAGAAGGACGAGTCGGTCACTCTCCTCACCAATTTGAACCAGATAATTTCCCGCGTGGGGATCGGTCTGCACCAAATGAAACTCGAGAAGTTCTCGCAAATAGAGGCGCAAAAAGGCCATTCCGATTCTGTTTCGGCGCTCCAAGGACAACGCTTGGACTTGCGGAGCATCAATCCTATGGCCCTCTATGAATCCGGTGGTGAGCACCGTGGTGCCACTCAATTCTGCAAACACCGGCGGAATAATCAGGTCGTGGTCATCCTTAAGTTTATCGGCAAACTCACCTTGGAACCTCATTTCATTTCGAAAGTCGATCTCTTGTGTGAACATCTCACGAATTTCAGCGAAGATCTGATCAAGACGTGGGCCTGAGGGGATCGCACCTGTCAGTTTAAAAATCGTTCGTAGTACCGTTAGATCCGCATCCACAGCGGAAGCTACGCCTGGGTACTGAACCTTGACCGCAACTGTTTCGCCAGTGTTTCGAATTTGAGCCCGGTACACTTGGCCGATCGAAGCCGCGGCTAAGGGTTGGGGTTCGATCGACAAGCGTTCTAGTTTTTCTTTGCCTAACTCGGCCAACAGTTGAGACTCAATGGAAGTCCAACTGACCGGCGGCGTATTTTGCTGTAGATTTTTAAGAACTTCGACGGCCTCTTTTGGCAAAAAGGCTTCGCCATAGACAGAAAGAGTTTGACCGACCTTCATGGCCGTCCCTTTTAGCTTGCCCAGCTCCTTAACAACGATTTCACCGAGGCCCGAAAGATCGCCTGCCTTATCTCCACTCCACCACTGGCGCGCAAAAAGGCGACCGGTACCAAATGCCGCCCGTGCAACGGACCAACTTCGCACCAACCGCCCTGTGGGAATGTCATTTGTCTCAGGCTTTTTTCGCACGGGCTGAGTATGTTTCATTTTGACCAAAAAGGCCAACTGATTCATTTCCGAACGGTTCGATCTAAAACAGAACCGTACCAAACTCTAGAGAATGATATACAATCCCGATAGACTATATAGTGCAGGGTAATGGACGTTTTGAGGTGTAGTCCCATGATGGATTCCCAGCGTGGTTCAATCACGGTTATTGTATTGGTGTCTCTCGCGACCATAGCCGCCTTTATTTCAGCCACTCAATATTTTATCGATCGAATCCGTGTCACGGCTGAGCGAGAGCGGTCCAAGTACGAACGTGAAAGTTTAACCACAACGATTCCGATGGTCTTCCCCTCAAAGACCGATTGCCTGGCCAATATTCTGAACAGTCCTCCTGTGCCGGGAAAAAGTCGCTTGTCGGAAGAACTCAAAAAAATGGCTCTGAATCCAAACGCAAAATCCAACGACGACATCGCCATTCTTTATCCGGGCACCAACAAGATTTTTTTAGAGAAATCGGGCAAATACAATAACACAGAAATCGCTGGAGTTTCCGTCGACCAAATGAAGTCGATTGATCCCGCCACTCGTTCATTCCTCGCCACCGTCAAAATCGATTTTTCAACCAAGTATGGGGCCGCTCGCTCTGTCGTGGTGATGCCGATGTACATCGGCACCGATCCAACAGGTCAACCGGATATGTGCTACTTTTCCACCTTCTTGAATGAGAATATGACGGTCGAAGATAGCTTGTGTAAAGCCCTCAAAGGCCCAGATTACAAATTCGATCCCGTAGGTGACTTATGCAAAGTCATTTGACCGAATCAGCGGGCTTCACTCTAGTCGAACTGCTCGTTGGAAGCGCGATCTTCGCCGTCGGCCTCGGCACCATGGTCACCACGACACAAAATGTGCTTCGTGAAATGAAACGGATGGAATATCGACAAGAGGCCACCCAAGCCGCGGAACGACTACGGACCGCACTTGCCAATCGAAGAGTTTGCGAACTCAATTTTGTCGTCAATCAAACACCGAAAATTTCAGTCTCGGCCAGCCCGCTCACATCTTTTGATGCGACTCATGTCGATCAATTCAGTGAAACCGAAGTCAATCTGGGCCCCATAGTCTCCACTGTTGCCGGAGTCACTCCCGACTTTCAGCCCTCTGCCCTCAGACTGATGCCAAAGGCCGATCTTCCGGCAACTAATCAAGTGTTAGCCGATCTATTGATCTACAGCCAAGATCCAAGCGACCACTACTTTCGGACCGTACCTCTGATGCTCGATATGACAGCCGGAGTAGTAAGCTCATGCGTAAGCTCAGGAGCTACAGACCTTCAGCTCCAACAAAAAGCCTGCCTGGTCGCGTCCGATGGTGCCAACGTTTACGACCCTGTGACGAAAAGCTGCGTTCCAAAAACGGCGTCATTAACTGTTTGGGGCACAAACGCATTTACAGCCCAGTGTCCGGCTGGCTACAAAGTCTTGGGATGTGGTTGGGATCGACCAAAAAACAACGGGTTAACCATAGGATTGTTTACAACCAACAGTCCCACCACACTCAACTGTCCTGTACCCGTCCAATTAGGAACTTACAAAGGGGTGCAGGGATTCACTTGTCCCGAATTTTGGAAATCCACGACCCTAAATGCCGACACCTGCAATTTTCAGTATGCCGTTGGGGTAGATACGACTGGTATAATAAATAGTGCCGCGTGCGTTGAGGTCGGTATATGAGTCGTTCGGGCTTCTCACTTCTTGAGTTGATCGTGTCCGGCGCCATTGCCAGTGTCGTCCTGCTAGCTGGGGCAACAGCCCTTCAGCATGGCAACCAGGCCCGAGTCTACGTCGAATCCAAGGCCGAGTTTCAAGACCAAATGACTGAGCTTCGAAGACTTTTGCGCGACAATGCCACTTGTCGAGTGAATTTCAAATCTCTTCGCCAAGATCTCAATCTAGATAAAGATGGTGTACAACTGAACACTCTATTTAAACTAAAGGGATTGGACGTGAACGGAATTGAAATCAAAGGAGATCCTGCGGTCTCAGCCGGCGACACAAAATCGGGGCTGCAAATTGAGAAAATAAAGCTGGTTCCCGTAAAAGAGCTAAGCGATTCCAGAGTATATTCTGAATTGCGGCTGACGGCCAAGGCGGGAACAGCCCTACCGACCAAATCCATTGGTTTACTTCTCAAAACAGCCGGAAGCAAAGTCACCGATTGCGTACAAGTCGGGGGAGGAGCCGCCATCTCCGAGCAAGACATTTGCGACTTGATCGGCGCCAAGTACGATCCGCTGGAAAACAAATGTGTGATTCCAAAGGAGTATCATTGTCTTCCCATTGGCGGAGCGAGCAATCCTGCTTCTTGCCCCGCTGGATTTGCCGCTTCCCAAGCTGATGGAAATAACGCCTTTTGTTGGTATGACTTTCCTCAATCAGGGGATCCTCTCTACCCGGCTCTCGAAGCCGTAGTTCCCCCTCGAATCATTCTGTACCCAGACGGAAGCTCATCAACTCAATTTCCCCAATTGGTAGGGGATTTTAATAGCGGAGGGCTCACGTGTACGGCGGATTACCTTGACCAACTCATGCCAGATCCAGGGGCCTACGGAGTCTCCTATTATATTTTATGCGTACCTTTAGATCCAAAGACACCCGTGCCGGCCAACTGCCACGACGCCGCCCACTTAGATTAGCGAACTCCCGCCGAGGATCGCCTGACGCTTGTCGCAGGAAGACCTGAAATCCGACGAGTCGTGGAGGAGCGTTCGCCACAAGCCACGCGCAAAGACGAAACATCGCAAACTCGCTTCTTCGAAACAGATCCCTCGCAGGTCGGGGTACTGATTTTAGTGTAAGAGCCACTTCCGCTGACCGACTGATAAACTCGGCGATTTTGTACTGCTACATCTATTTTTCTTCCGTTCGATCCGCCGAAAGCACCACCCGTGTCGACGATCACTCCAATTAAGCAGTTCGCGGGAACGCCTGGGAACTTTCTTCGATAGGAGGGATAGAGACGATCAAACTGCGAGTAACAAACCAACATCAAACAGGGATTCCCCTTACGATTGCACTCGCGACCAAAAGATCCTGTGTGATCCGCCGCCAAACTTACAGGTCGACCATTGCGAATGGATTCTTCCACTGAGGTGAGAGGCAATCCGTATCTGTCCTTGCTTCCACCTTCCATTCTGGCCTCCGCCGCACTGGCGTAGGTCGCGGGGTTGGCGCCGTAGTGGGTAATGAAAGTGGACCTGCGGTTTTCACATGAAACTGTGGAGCCGAGGATCGGTCCACCCGTCAGAGGCGGGGGTTGCCTAGGAGGAGGTTCCGGGGCACCTGGCCGCGCCGGTCCGGTGAATTCCTCTTCTCCCCCGGTTGAAGGACGGGATTCGCGCAAGTAGCGACTCGCCACATATCCCGACTGATCACCCACACGCACTGGGAGATAATCGCCTCGAGCGGGTCCGGTTACCTCTAACTCAGTCCCATCTCTTAAGCACTCACGACTACGATATCTGAGCGAAGGACCTGTTCGAAGTCTCAAGCAGCCATTGTCCACTGACACGGTTCGGGCGCTCTGCCCATCGGTTGCGGGCAAGCTTTCGACTCTCCGTAAGTATCGCGACCATAAATAGCCCACGGTCGATCCGACACGAACCTTGGTGTAAGATCCCGGGCGTGAATCGAGAACTTCCACTTCGGTATCTGAATCTAAGCAATCGAGAATGGTGCCACCAGGTCTGGTGCGAAAATTTAAACAAGATGAGCCAGCCGAAACGACGGCTCGAGTAGACCCTGCCCACGCGGGGTACGATCCAATCAGCATCATGCTCGCCACAACCCCAAGAAAGGTTGCATAGCTCATCCTCACCAACATTGGCCCATCCCTTCTGCGCCGTTGATGCCCGAGCCTTTTGCAATGAACGATCCAACTCTAAGTGAATGGGGATGGATTCTCGCCGGTCCGAACTTGCCGGGATCTCGACACCTGTCTCAAATTGAGACGATTTTTTATCTGACTTTTCAATTACTTATAGAAACCATAAGCACAGTCCCGCAATCAATGTGGGCGGTAAAGCTCCGACAAAAAGCTTAAGGGGACTGATGCCTTCTTCGCCGAACGCGGAATTAAGAATGCTATAACCCGCGGGATTGGGGGCATTGGCGATGACCGTCAAACCGCCACCGACCACAGCACCAGCGACCAACGCATGTTTGGAGACTTCACTTAAATCAGGAACCTGCGACCCCAAAAACGTAAGAGCCGCGTTGTCCACGATAGCTGTCAGCCCGATGGATCCTAAAAACAATGTGACCGAATTCAATCGGGTCAGAACATCTTCGAGCCACCAAGCTTGGGGTTTGCCTAAAACCACAAGCCCACCTAAGAAGAAGGCCACGAGCAAGGACTCACGCAGCTTTAATTCCTTGTGGTATTCCTTAGTCACGGTCACCAATCCCAAGAAGAACAAGAACATTCCCATAAAAAGAATCATCTTGTTATGCACCATCACGATCGCGGCCAAAACCAAAAAGTGAAGGACCGCAATCCAAACCGGCGAGCTGACCTTCTTCGATTTTCCAACCGGAAGCTTTTTAATTTCCTGGTAAAATGCCGCGGTCAAAAGACCCGTTGTAATGGCGCAGGCAAGAGCACTTTTCCAGCCAAAATGTTTCATCATGTAGATCATGTCCCAATTCCATTTACCGGCGACCATCAAGACAGGCGGTGCCGCAAAAGGTGTGAGTGTCCCACCGATCGAAACATTAACGAACAACGCCCCCAACAAAAGGTATTTGAAATTATCTGAGATTCGCGCTGCAAAGTAACGGTCATGCAGAAGCAAAGCCGCCACAGTCATAGCGGCGGGCTCGGTGATAAAGCTCCCCATCAAAGGCCCCATGATAAGGACCACGACAAAATAACTCACTGAATTCGGAAGTGGCAAAAGATGGGCCAAGAATTCCAAGGCCCGATTGGACCACTCCAATATAGGTTTGGTCGAGGCCACAGTCATCACAACAAAGACAAAAACAGGTTCGGTGAAGTCCAACTTTTCCAGGTAAGAGGCACTGACGTGTCCCCCATCCATCAAACCAAAAGTGAGCAAAAAAATCCCAGCCCAAATGCCAAAAACGACCTCAACTTCACCCAAAAGATGAAATAGGTTTTCACCCACCGACCCCGGCCGATAATGAGTGGCGAGTTTTTGAAATTGATGGACCGAGAAGGTATGGAATAATGCTAAGACAAAACAACAAGTTGCGGCGAGTTCCACGGGTTGAGAAAAATCCATCTCCGAACCCTACCCGAGGATCGAGGGAGGAGCATCTTTGAAATGACTAACGCTGTGCATTTTTGGGCGATCTTCGAAGTCCGAGCCCTTATAAGAAGTACTTTCTATTAATCAATTCTCGAGGGGAAAAGCATGGCTTTGAATTGGCCCACTGATAACCGTTTGGTGAGAGACTTCGTGCAAGACATCGTGAATCTTTGTGAGCCAAGCTCGGTGCACTTTTGCATGGGTGACGAGGCCGAAGAACGCGACCTCCTTGCGCAAATGGTGAAACAGGGCACACTTCGTCCGCTGAATCCGAATCTAAGACCGAACAGCTATCTGGCCTGGTCGGATCCGAAAGATGTAGCCCGAGTGGAAGATCGCACTTTTGTTTGCTCGGAAAAGCAGATCGACGCCGGACCGAATAACAATTGGGTGGCTCCCGAAGAGATGCGCCAGAAATTAAAGCCGATGTTTAAAGGCTCGATGCGCGGTCGAACTCTTTACGTCATCCCTTTTTGCATGGGTCCCCTAGAGGCTCCTGGATCGCAAATCGGGATTGAGCTTTCTGACTCCCCGTATGTTGTGGTGAATATGCGCCGAATGACCCGGATGGGTGCCAAGGTTTGGCAAAAGCTCAATCAGGGTCGCGAATTTGTTCGTTGTGTCCACACCGTGGGCGCGCCGCTGGCCGAGGATCAAACCGATGTGGCCTGGCCGTGCAATCCCGAAAAATACATTGTTCATTATCCTGAGACTCGAGAAATTTGGTCCTTTGGCAGTGGCTACGGCGGCAATGCGCTGCTGGGAAAAAAATGCCTCGCGCTTCGTTTGGCTTCGACAATGGGACGCGAAGAGGGTTGGCTGGCCGAACACATGCTGATCTTGGGCGTAGAAAATCCTCAGGGAGAAAAGATCTATGTCACCGCCGCCTTCCCCAGCGCTTGTGGCAAGACCAATTTTGCGATGTTACAACCGCCCGCGACCTTTAAGGGTTGGAAAGTCACGACAGTCGGAGACGACATCGCCTGGATCCGGCCCGGTAAAGACGGCCGATTTTACGCCATCAACCCTGAATCTGGATTTTTTGGTGTGGCACCCGGAACTTCGGCCCGAACCAATCCACAATGTATGCAAACCATTCGTGAGAATGTGATCTTCACGAATGTGGCGTTGACCGACGACGGTGACGTTTGGTGGGAAGGGATGACCGAGAAACCGCCCACGCATTTGACCGACTGGCAGGGTCAGGATTGGACACCTGATTGTGGCCGAGCGGCCGCCCATCCCAATTCTCGCTTCACTGTCAGCATGACCCAGTGTCCGTCAATTGATCCGGCCTGGGATTCTTCGGAAGGCGTGCCGATCTCCGCCATGATTTTTGGTGGAAGGCGCGCCCAGCTGGTTCCGCTTGTTACCGAACTCGAGAGTTGGCAGGCCGGCGTTTATTTTGGGGCCACTCTAGCCTCCGAAACCACAGCGGCCGCCACGGGCGCCGTCGGTGTGGTTCGGCGCGATCCTATGGCGATGCTGCCCTTCTGCGGCTACAACATGGGAGATTACTTCCAGCACTGGCTGAGTTTTGCTGACAGCCAAGTGAAGCTGCCGGCGATCTTTGGGGTGAACTGGTTCCGCAAGACGGCGGAAGGTAAATTTGGTTGGCCCGGCTTCTCGGAGAACATGCGCGTGCTTCAATGGATTTTCAATCGCGTGCAGGGACAAGCTGAAGGCCAAACCACTCCCCTCGGTGTATCCCCCCGTTTTGAAGATTTGAATTGGGAAGGCCTGGGTCAATACTCCGTCGGTGAATTCAGTGGCATTAGCTCCCTCGACAAAGTGGCTTGGAAACAGGAGTTAACGGATCACCGAGAATTTTTAAGTCGGTACCAGGAGCGGTTGCCGAAATCGCTGATCGATTATAACGAAAAGCTGGTGGTCCGGTTTTCTAAGCTATGAGCCTTAAAGAACTGAAGCTCACGGCCTTAATTAACGCCTACTCGGCTCTACAAATTCCATTGTTAGGCTTCATCACTCCTCGGGTGATGGAGCTCGGTCCCAAGCGCAGCATGGTGCGAGTCCGTCTGGACCGACGCACCCGCAATCATTTGGGTGTTATGTATTTTGGCGCTTTGGCGATGGGGGCCGAACTCTCCATCGCGTTGAAAGCGGTGGAATGTATCGCCAGTCAGCGATTGAAGGTCGATTTTATTTTTAAAGACTTCCAGGCTGAATTTTTACGGCGAGCCGATGGTCACGTTCATTTTGTTTGTGATCAAGTGGAGGCCGTTGAAAAATTGATTATGGATGCAACCCAAAGCGAAGAACGGCTGGAAAAAAAGTTTTCAGGATTTGCCTTTGTCCCGTCATCATCTGAAGAGCCGGTGATGAAATACAAGCTGACCTTGTCGGTGAAGAAACGCGGATCCTCAAAAGGACGCAAGTGATCGCGCCTTCACCCTACCGCTTCGGTAGGGCGAACCACACGTCGAAGATCAGCTTCAGATTTCCATCTTTTTGAACGGCGTCTGACTTGAACATGATTTCGTTTCGGTACTTGTCCATCTCGCGATAGCTCGCATCGAAGCGCAAATCCAAAGTCGTGATTCCGTATGCGGAAAGCGGTTTCAGCTCGTCGGCCTCAGAGATTCCATTGTAGTTCTTGTCAGACCACAATCGAAGTCTTGAGTACACCCAGTCACCGGCATCGATACGACCATTCGGCGTGCGCGAGTAGCCCGGGCTCTCACCTGCGGGAACATATCCGTCCCATTTGGCCAAGGCCGCAAAACCGTGATCCGCCTTGTCGCCATCAGGGCCCTTGGTATTGTCACCGAAGAGTTCGTTGATGCCATCCACCCGACCTTGAATATTAGGGAGTGCGATGAACATTAACTTCGGATCGTTAAACCAACTGATTCGTATTTTCTCATGCGCCACGAACGGGGCCACCGGATAATCGCCCAAGATATCGAAGTGTATTCCGAAATCAGGTGCCGTCAGTCGAGACTTCTGATCGTATTCGGCGGTATCCCGCATATCTATAAAGAGCGGGGAATAGGTTGCATCACAAAGCTCGCCTGGTTGATTTCGGCCCATATAGACCCACGATGGATCCAACTGCTGCATAACCGCGCCATTGCTCTTCTTCTTAATTGGATCGTTGATCTGAACTTCCTCAGCTCCGCGCAAGGCAATGATTTGAAATTTAATGGGCTTGCTTCGATCGGTGTAAGCCAACTGAGCCATGAAATCGTCTTTCTTCAGGCCGCCCAGACACTCGTTGGGAAGAGTCAATTTGCCTAATTTGAGATCGTCCACAATGCCTTCGATCTTACAAAGGACCTTGCCATCTTTCACGATTCGAAAAAACACGCCGCTGTTAGCCTGCATAACGCTGACTTTATTGTAGGCCCACCAGTAACCTTTGTCGGCGTCACACAGACGTTTGACCGGCAGCTCGACTTTTTCGTTTTCAACTGGATCCACTGGAATTTCAGTCGAAGGTGTTGGTGTTGGCGTCGGACCAGGACCGGGAGTGGGAGTCGGTGAAGGCTCTGTCGCGGGCTGATTGATCACCCCGTTAGCCTCGGCCATTTGCTCCAATGCGGAAGGGCTCTTATAGACGTTGTCGTTACCAAAAATGGAGTGATTCTCGAATAAGTCACGTCGACGATCGCCGTAGTCCTTCGACTTCAGCTGGCCGCAGTTTTGAAATATGGAGGCACCAATAAGGGCTGCACCCACAACAAGGGCGCTTCGTAAACTTAAATTCATACCCAACATCTCCTAACTCTACCGGGACAAGTGTGCAGATGGCCTGCCAGCTCTAATATCGTTTAAAGGCCGTAGAACGCCTGGTCCGGCAAGAACTTAGGCACCCGATTTACAGAAGGAACAGGTGTCTAAAAATTGGACGGTTCGCTTTTATGACCGCAAGTGCTCACAGGCCTGCTCGTACTCTTTAACCATGTTTCGAATGATGTCGGCCACCGGAAGCACTTTATCTACGAGTCCGACCGATTGTCCCGCGCTCCACACCGTCTTCCAGGTGGGACCGGTGGCCGCCTGCTCAAGTCCCCGCATTCCCAACCAATGAATAGCCGGCGTGATGACCTTTTTCGTGTAAGGATTTTTCTTAAGAGTGTTCACCCACCAAGGCAGATCTAATCCCATCTTTTCCACATAAGGTGTTCGAATCACCGAGGCTGGGGTCCCCGACACTCGCGTCGTCATCACAATGTCCTCGGGTGAAGAGTCTACGACGGCTTGCTTGTAGGCGCGATCCACACCCGCTTCGCGACAGGCGATAAATCGAGTTCCTACTGAAACGGCATCGGCCCCCAAGGCCAAGGCCGCCGCCAACCCAGAACCATGAGCCACACCGCCAGCCAAGGCGATAGGAATTTTCAGCCGCGACCTGAGCCATGGAATCAAGACCAAAGGGGAAATCGGTCCCGCATGTCCGCCCGCTCCTTGCGCCACCGCAATCACTCCATCGGCCCCTAAATCTTCGACCTTGAGCGCGTGCTCCAAGTTGGTCACGTCACAAAACACCTTGGCGCCATTTTTGTGCGCAGCTCGAATGACTTCCTTTGGATTTCCCAAAGACGTAATAAAAAATTCGACGCCGGCGTCGAGGGCGATTTCAAGATCTTGTTTTTGGCGAATATTGCTTTTGTTCACAATGATATTCACGCCAATTGGCTTTTTTGTGCGACTTCGAATGTCTTGCAGGGCCGCACGATATTTGTCTATGGGGCGGTAATTCAGGGCCGGGAAAGTCCCCAGCGCGCCCGCTTCTGACGCAGCTACCACCATGTCCTCGTTGCTCACCAAAAACATGGGCGCCGCAATAATGGGAAGGTCGATTTTCATCAATTCGGTAAAGGCTGTGGTGATCTTTTTCATTGCCAAAGATTAGCAGCTGGACCATCCTTCACGCACATCAAATTTTGGGGAGGAAAATATGCGCAAGATTTGGGTCACCCTAACCCTTACGCTGATGACGCTGGGCTTCGCAGTGGGCTGCCGGTCCACCAACCTTCAACCTCCGCTTCCCCCCCGGGTCGAAACCCCGACCACGACCCATCGCGGTCCCATTTTGACGTCTGTTCGCCAGTTTTCCCTCGCGGGACGCCGATCCGGTGAAGGCTATTTTCGCCGCGACGGGCGCCATTTTATTTTTCAAAGTGAGCGACAACAGGGCAATCCCTTTTACCAAATCTATTTGACCAACCTGATCACGGGTCAGACAACTCGGGTGTCACCCGGCTATGGCAAAACCACCTGCGCATGGATTCACCCAACCCGAGATAAAGTTATTTTTTCCAGTACCCATGGGGATAAGAACTGGCGCGCCAAAGCCAAAGCTGAATTTGATGAAAGACTTCACCCCAAATCTCGCTACAACTGGAGCTTTGACGAAAACTACGACATTTACGAAGCTGACTTTCAGGGCCGAGGCCTTCGCAATCTGACCAAGTCCCCAGGCTATGATGCCGAATCCTCTTACTCGCCCGATGGGGAATGGATTGCCTTCGCTTCGAATCGCGCGGCCTACACCGAGCCTATGAGTGAAGCCGATGCCAAAGCCTTTTTGCGCGATCCCTCTTACATGATGGACTTATACATTATGAAGGCGGATGGATCGAATGTTCGACGTCTTACGAAAACGCCAGGCTATGACGGAGGTCCCTTCTTTTCACCCGATGGCAAACGCCTGACCTTCCGACGCTTTTCGCCGGATGGCCACACGGCCGAGGTCTACACGATTGGCGTGGACGGCACGGACGAGAAACGAATCACAAATATGAAAGCAATGTCGTGGGCGCCGTTTTATCATCCCACGGGGGATTATTTGATTTTTGCCTCTAACAAATATGGCCACGCCAATTTTGAACTCTTTATCGTG